>CAVAJA010000124.1:0-5833 GCA_963588615.1 Lachnospiraceae bacterium
CGGCCTTCTAAGCCGAGGGTCTGGGGTTCGAATCCCCACGGGCACATTGATTACTTCAATCGTAATCATCTCACATGGTGGGTATGGCGCAGTTGGTTAGCGCGCCAGATTGTGGTTCTGGAGATCGAGGGTTCGAGTCCCTCTACCCACCCGAATGATTGGCAGCAGCGCACGCGGGCGTGCAATCATGACCCCGAAGGGCGGGTTAACCCATTGGGCTATCGCCAAGCGGTAAGGCACAGCACTTTGACTGCTGCATGCGCCAGTTCGAATCTGGCTAGCCCAGTATGGGCGATTAGCTCAGGTGGTAGAGCACTTGACTTTTAATCAAGTTGTCGCGGGTTCGAGTCCCGCATCGCTCAGTTCTTACGAAGTGGAACGCTGTTGACCGACAGATGTTGGTTGGACAGCGTTTTATTTGTGTTCACCCATAAAAATCTCGGCATCTGACATCTTAATATGCGGTCGTGATGAAATTGGCAGACATGCAGGATTTAGGTTCCTGTGTCGCAAGACGTGTGGGTTCAAGTCCCATCGACCGCATGTAAGAGAAAGCCCCCCGGAATCTCAACAAACGTTGATTCTCCGGGGGCTTTCTGTGTTCAGAGGTGAACCGAAAGGGTCGGCGCTGACCCTTCAAAGCCATATTGAACCCTGAAGCTGACACGAAATTATCGCGCTGTTCCGGGCACTTAGCGGGAGGTCGGATGGAGCACACCGATGGTTTCTCCGCGGTATAGAGTTCCCTCCACCATCACACGTTCGATCAGTGTGGATTTGGGGTGTTCAATGAGAGAAATGAGCTTTTCGGCTGCCTGAGCCCCCATATTCTCCGTGTCCTGACGAATGGTAGTGAGCTTGGGGGAGAGGTGTCTGGTCATGCGGATTCCGTCATAGCCGGCAATGGATACGTCGCCGGGAATGGTTAGTCCGAGCGAGCGAATGGCATTGATTCCTCCGAGCGCTGCAAAATCATCAGGGTAGAGGATGCAGGTAGGCGGTTGACGCAGATGCAGCAGTTCCAGAGTTTTCTGGTATGTGATCGTGGTATTGCGGTATGGGGCCTCCTGGACATATTCATCCGGAACGTCCAGTCCAAGAGACAGTGCGGTATTGTAAAAGCTGGATAATCTTGCCTGAGTTACGGTGGAGTCCAGACCGTGAATATATGCAATACGGCGATGCCCCTGATCGTAGATATACTGCATCAGATCATGGATGCCTGCAACATTGTCTGACTGAACAACCATGCGGTTGTCGAATACATGGTCAATCGTGACGATCGGAATGGAGCTGCGGACCAGTTCGACGACATCGGGATTGTAAAAATCCACGCAGGCGATGCATACTCCGTCAAAACCACGATATCTGGAGTGCGCCAGATAGGACATGCGGTTGGCTCTGGAGGAGTTGCTGTTGATGAATGTGAGATCATAGCCCTTCGCCTCAGCGTGACGCTTGAAGCTGTCCAGAAGAGCAGAAAAATACTCCTGAGTCAGACCGAACCGTGCCTCATCCATAAAAAGAATACCGAGGTTATAGGTACGATTTGTTTTAAGGGCTTTGGCGGCAGAATTCGGCATATAGCCCATTTCGTCCGCAATCTTGCGGATGCGTGACCTTGTTTCATCACTGACATCCTTATGATTGTTCAAAGCTTTGCTAACGGTGGCGATGGAAACCCCACAGGCAGAGGATATATCCTTTAATGAAACCATAATCACACTCCATGAAGCTGCAGAATACGCAATCGTTTTCGATATCAGCATAGTACAATGTAAAGATTTTTTCAATGAAAAGGTGCCGAAATACAGCAAAAGTACAGAGACTATCCCTTGCATTATGAATGGATGGCTGCGTATAATATTGATGTACGTTGCGCCATTCAACTTAAACGTTTTCGCAGAATGTGGGTTGATAGCATGCAGGAAATAAGGAGGGAGAGTATGAAGTTTGGCTTTTTTGACGATGAAGCAATGGAATATGTCATCACAACACCGAAGACGCCGCTTCCCTGGATTAATTATCTGGGAAACAAGGATTTTTTCAGCTTGATTTCCAATACGGACGGGGGGTATTCCTTTTATAAGGATGCAAAGCTTCTGCGTCTGACACGGTATCGCTATAATAATGTACCCTATGACAGCAACGGGAAATACTTCTATATCAAGGATGGGGAGACGATCTGGAATCCGGCCTGGCAGCCGACAAAGACGGAACTGGACGCCTACGAGTGTCGTCATGGGCTTGGCTATTCGAAGTTCAGAGGTGAGAAAAACGGCGTGGAATCTAACCTTCTGTGCTTTGTACCGCTGAATGATGCCTGTGAGATTCAGCAGATCCGTCTGACAAACAAAACGGATGCAGAAAAGTCTCTTCAGCTGTTCTCATATGTGGAGTGGTGTCTGTGGAATGCATCGGATGACTGTGAGAATTTTCAGAGAAATCTTTCTACCGGTGAGGTAGAGGTGGTTGACTCTGCGATTTTTCACAAGACAGAGTATCGCGAAAGACGCAATCACTATGGTGTATATTCGGTCAATGCCAAAGTGGATGGATTCGACACCATACGCAGCAATTTCATGGGCTTTTACAACGGACCGGATAAGCCGCAGGCTGTTCTGGACGGCGGCTGCACCAATTCTGTAGCGAGCGGTTGGTCTCCTGTCGCTGCACATCAGCTGAATGTGTCACTTGCTCCGGGGGAGACAAAGTCCTTTGTTTTCGTTCTTGCCTATGTGGAGAATCCTGAAGATGAGAAGTGGGCAGAAGGAACGCAGGCAAGAGACGGCATCATCAATAAGACCAGAGCCTATGCGCTTCTGGAGCGCTATCAGAGCGACGAGGATGTCAACAAGGCGTATGCCGAACTGAAGGCATATTGGAGAGATCTTCTGACGCACTATACAGTGCAGACATCAAACGACAAGGTGAATCGAATGGTGAACATCTGGAATCAGTACCAGTGCATGATCACCTTCAATATGAGTCGCTCCGCTTCTTACTACGAGTCTGGAATCGGGCGCGGAATGGGCTTTCGCGATTCTTGCCAGGATTTGTTCGGCTTCGTTCATTTGATCCCGGAGCGCGCAAGAGAACGCATCATCGATATTGCATCGACACAGTTTCAGAATGGCTCCGCTTATCATCAATATCAGCCTCTGACCAAGAAAGGAAATGCAGGAATCGGATCCGGATTCAATGATGATCCGCTGTGGCTCATTGCTGCCGTCAGTGCCTATACAAGAGAGACAGGAGATTACAGCATTCTGGATGAGATCGTCCCCTATGACAATGATATGTCGGCGGCCACCGATCTGATGGAGCATCTGAAGAGATCCCTGAATTTTACAATTGAACATCTGGGACCGCATGATCTTCCGCTGATCGGGCGTGCGGACTGGAACGATTGTCTGAATTTAAACTGCTTCTCGGAGCACCCCGGAGAGTCATTTCAAACCTTTGGACCGTCAGAAGGACCGGTGGCAGAGTCTGTCTTCATCGGCGGCATGTTCGTTAAATACGGCGAAGAGTATGCACAGATTGCTGAGCTCAGAGAAGATGAAGCAGAGGCTGCAAGGGCACGGGAGGCGGTTGCACGGGTTTACAGGGCGGTTACTACCGCAGGATGGGACGGCGAATGGTTCGTCCGCGCCTACGATGCTCATGGGAATAAGGTTGGCTCTGATGAATGCGAGGACGGCAAGATTTATATTGAGCCGCAGGGGTTCTGCGTTCTGGCAGGATGCGGTGTAAAGGAAGGCCTGGCTGAAAAGGCTCTGGCTTCCGTTGAGAAATATCTGGACAGCAAATACGGCGTCTGCATTTTGTGGCCTGCGTATAAGAGATATCATCTGGAGCTGGGCGAGATCAGTTCATATCCGCCGGGATACAAGGAGAACGGAGGAATCTTCTGCCACAACAACCCGTGGGTTTCCATCGCAGAGACGGTTGTCGGACACGGCGACAGGGCGTTTGAGGTTTACAAAAAGACCTGTCCGGCCTATACCGAAGAGATCTCGGAGATTCACAGGACAGAACCCTACGTATACTGTCAGATGGTGGCCGGCAAAGAGGCAAAATATTTTGGCGAAGGTAAGAACAGCTGGCTGACCGGCACGGCAGCATGGACGTTTGCGAACATTTCGCAGTATATTCTGGGAGTGATGCCGACGCATAAGGGACTCTCCATTGATCCTTGCGTCCCGAGGGACTTTGGCGATTATGATCTGACCAGAAAGTTCCGTGGTGTTACCTATCATATCCACGTTGCTAACCCGAATCACGTGGAAAAGGGCGTAAAGCAGTTGCTGGTGGACGGGACGGCGATAGAAGGCAATGTGATTCCGTTCTGCAAGGAGAAGAGCGAGTATGATATTCAGGTCGTGATGGGATGATCAATCCTGTCGGCAATCTTTATTGACGCATTCTGCTGCCGACCAGCCAGCTTGCTGTCTGGTCGGCAGCAGAACAGCGGCACCATTTTACAAAAGTATATATATTTAAAAAAAGACTTGACATATGTGAGATATTTCGTTAAACTGATCTCTGTTGCGAAGGTAGTTATGAAATGCCTCGTGAGATGTATGTGTAGCTCAGCTGGATAGAGCGTCTGGCTACGGACCAGAAGGTCGCGAGTTCGAATCTTGTCACATACAGAATGAAAGCCTCGTGCAGATGACTGCGCGGGGCTTTTTTGTGTGTGCGCCCGCGGGGCGCACGATTCCAATGGAGAAAGGTTTTGGGAAAGATCCCGAATCCGACCGGCAGGATCTTGGCTAAAGGTACTTGAGAATGGGATCTTCGACATTTCCGTCTTTATCTGTGTGCAGGATCATATAGGACGGCCGAAAGCCGGACTGCCGCGGGCGTCCGAGGCTTCCGGGATTCAGGATGAGAACTCCGTGTCTGGATTTTTGAATCAGAGGGATGTGGGTATGACCGAATACGGCAATCTGACAGTGCCTTGTTCTCGCCTCACGTTCGAGCTCGTCCAGAGAAAAGCCTACCTGGTAATAATGACCATGGGTGAGAAAAGCTTTTTTATTGCCAATGGGAACAACCATGGTCCGCGGAGCCATAGAACCGATATCACAGTTTCCGGCCACGTAGAACAAGGGCATGCCGGCAATGCGGGAGAACTCATCCTCAGAGCCCTCGGCATCCCCGGCGTGCAGAATCATGTCAACAGGAGCTTCCTGCTCGAGAACACGCAGGAACAGCTCATCACGTCTGTGTGTATCACTGATGATCAGAATTTTCATGTGCGGCTTGTCCCTCCGAATTCTTCACAGTACGCTCGGATGCGTTTCACCATGGCGCGAAAGGCCTTTCCGCGATGGGAAAGGGCATTTTTTTCATCATCGTTCAGCTCTGCACTTGTTTTTCCACAGTCGGGAAGATAAAAGAAAGGGTCATAGCCGAAGCCGTGACTGCCGCGGATCTCTTCGGCAATCTCTCCCTCCATGGTGCCGACCTCCATAAACTCCTCGGGATCCTTGGCAGGTGCCGACGGATTTTTAAGAACAACAGCAGAGCAGGCGCACACGAATCGGGCACTTCGTTCACGCCCCTTCTTTCCGGTGAGCTCGTCCAGAATGTGATTCATTTTAACGGTATAGGAGGTGCCGGTTCCCATATAGCGGGAAGAATAGATGCCGGGAGCACCGTTCAGAGCGTCTACCGCGAGTCCGGAATCGTCAGATAGAACAATTGTGGGGAGCGTCGGGTCCAGACGAGAAGGAAACGAAGAGCTGAGCAGACGCGCAGCTGCTCTTGATTTGATGGAAGCATTTTCTTCAAAAGTAGTTCCGGTTTCCTCGGGGTCGGAGAG
>CAVAJA010000125.1:0-4278 GCA_963588615.1 Lachnospiraceae bacterium
ATGCATTGTTCACCGATAAGCCCGGCGATTACGTGAACAAACCGATGCGGGAATGCACCGGAAAGGAGATCTGCGAGGAATGGCTGTATCACCTGGGTGTTCCGATGGAGGAGATCGAGGAGCTGGCGGAGAACAGCTGCCGCACCGTTCCCGTCATGATGCCGTATATTACCGCATTCTTCATGCCCAGAGAGGCAGGAGATCGGCCGGATGTCGTTCCCAAGGGAGCGGTGAACTTTGCATTCCTCGGTCAGTTTGCCGAGACGCCGAGAGACACCATCTTTACGACGGAGTATTCCATCCGCACCGGCATGGAGGCCGTATATACGCTGCTGAATGTTGACCGCGCAGTTCCGGAGGTCTGGGGCAGCACCTACGATGTACGAGATCTTCTTCATGCTGCGGTAGCCCTTCGGGATGGCAGACCTCTGAATGACGGCTCCATGGGACCTGTGGTGGATGCGGCTCTCAAGATGGCGATGCCGCTTGTGAAGGGAACGGAGATCGAAAAGCTTCTGAAGCGCTATCACGTCATTGAAGAAAAGGAAGAGCGCTCTGTACAGGAAACGCTGGCAGAAGGGACGAGGAAGGTAAAGGAAGGACTGGATGCCGCAGTGGAAAAGCTGCCGAAAAATGCAGAAGAGGCGAAGGAGTTCGTCACTGACAACAAGGCTGTGCTGGCCGCGGGGGCAGCAGCCGCCGGCGCGCTGGGAGTTCTCGCCGGGATCGCTAAGAAGAGAAAATAAGTGCTGTGAATATTCCGGTTATTCTGCACCGGAACCTGCAGCGGCGAACAAAGCGTGAACCGTGACATAGTAGACCACTCGCTGACGGCGGGTGGTCTTTTTACATGCCGACGGACGATGAGAGAGTGAGAAGCTTGCGAATGTTCTGAGAATTGCGGAGCATAAAATGTGCAGCAAACCGATATCATTGGAGCCAAAAGGATTTTTGACGCGACATCATGCTATAGTATATATGTTCCGCTCAGAACAGCTTCAGAGAGGGGCGCCTGCCTGCGGGCAGGGTATTTTACAGGGAGGATACCGGAATGTCTTTTCGCAGAAAACTGCTTCTGGCCTTTGCCATTGTCATTATTCTGCCGGCAATTCTGACTTGGACGGCATTTAAAATTATACAGAGGGTAATGCCAAGAGATGCGGCGATGATCCCCAAGAGCGTGATCCTGATTCTGGGGATCACCATCATCGTGATCCTGATAGTGACGGCGGCATTTTTGACCGGATGGCTGAAATCCAGTATTCTGGATCCGGTGAATCAGCTGAAGCTCGCGATGATCCAGATCCGGGATGGGAATCTGGACTACCTTCTGGATACGCAGCAGACAGGCGAGATCGGGGAACTCTATCAGTGTTATGAAGATATGCGGCTTCGGCTGAAGGAATCGGCGGCGGAGAAACTGGAAAATGACCGGCACGACCGGGAACTCATCAGCAATGTATCGCACGATCTGAAGACACCGATCACGTCCATCAAGGGCTATGTGGAGGGCCTCATGGACGGAGTGGCCAACACGCCGGAAAAGCAGGAAAAATATCTTCGAACCATTTACAATAAGGTAGGTGATATGGTTCGGCTGATCAATGAGCTGACCCTGTATTCGAAGATTGACAACAACAAAATTCCGTACAATTTCAGCAGGATCCGGCTTTCGGATTATTTTGCCGACTGTGTGGAAGAGATCGGCATGGACATGGAATCCAAGAACATCGAGCTGAACTATTCCAATCTGCTGGCACCGGAGACAGAAATGATTGCAGATCCGGAGCAGCTGAAGCGGGTGATCAATAATATTATCAGCAACAGTGTAAAATATATGGATAAGAATCACGGCAGAATTGATATTCGTCTTCTGGACGAACAGGACAGTTTCCGCATCGAGATTGAAGACAATGGACGCGGCATTGCGGCCAGAGATCTGCCGAACATTTTTGAACGCTTTTATCGGGCCGATTCCTCGCGGAATTCTGCGACCGGAGGCAGCGGAATCGGTCTGTCGATTGTGAAAAAGATCGTGGAGGATCACGGCGGGTACATTTGGGCAACATCGAAAGAGCATGTGGGAACCTGTATGCATATGGTGTTCCGCAAATATCGCGAGGTAAAGCAGCCCACGGAGGCGGCACAGGAGTAAGGAGGCAGCATGAGCAGAATATTGATTATCGAGGACGAAGAGGCCATTGCAGATCTGGAGAAGGATTACCTGGAGCTGTCGGATTTTGAGGTGACGGTGAAGAATCGCGGGGATGACGGTCTGCGGGAAGCACTTGCCCAGAGCTATGATCTGATTATTCTGGATCTGATGCTGCCGGGCATCGGTGGCTTTGAAATCTGCAGGAAGATTCGGGAGAATAAAAATATTCCGATTCTCATGGTTTCGGCGAAAAAGGATGACATTGATAAGATTCGCGGCCTGGGCCTGGGAGCAGATGACTATATGACAAAACCCTTCAGCCCGAGTGAGCTGGTGGCGAGAGTCAAGGCACATCTGGCACAGTATGAGCGCCTCGTGGGCGGTGCAAGACCGGAGAACAACGTCATTGAGATTCGGGGTCTCAAAATCGATAAGACGGCAAGGCGTGTCTGGGTGGACGGAACCGAGAAGCAGTTTACAACGAAGGAGTTCGATCTTCTGACCTTCCTGGCAGAGAACCCCAATCATGTTTTTTCCAAAGACGAGCTGTTCCGGAGAGTATGGAATATGGACAGTGTGGGAGATATCGCGACGGTTACGGTGCACATCAAGAAGATTCGTGAGAAGGTGGAGTATGACACCTCGAATCCCCAGTACATTGAGACCATCTGGGGCGTCGGATACCGGTTCAAGATATAGGGACGTGAAGTCCCGGGGCAGCGGCTGTGCGGAGGCGAGAACGACGACTTTTGCTGCCCGCCTCCCGATTTCCATTCGGAAAATCGGGAGACAGAAAGGCAAATATGTCAGATTGTGATACCTGCAACAACATAGAATGGGACGAAGATGACCAGGCCTACTACTGCACCGCAGATGTGGACGAGGATGATTATGGAAGGATGCTGCAGGCAGAGGCAGGCGGACATCCAAGGCAGCGCTGTCCCTATTGGGTCAATGGAGATGAGTATGCCGTGGTGCGGCATCAGGCATTCTGAACGATGGTTTTTAATTCATATATCTTTATTCTTGTATATCTGCCGGTCTGCGTGGCAGGCTGGTTTCTGATCAACCGTGTGAATCATAAGGCGGCGGATTGGTTCCTCATCGCCATGGGCATATGGTTTTATGGCTGCTTTGGCTTCTGGTATCTGGTGGTACTGGGAGTCAGCAGCCTGTTTAATTATGCGCTGGGATGCGTGCTGGAAAAAAAAAGAAAGGCAAAGGGCTGGCTGGCTTTCGGCATCGCAATGAATCTTCTGTTCCTTGGCTGGTTTAAATACATCTCTCCGGAGCTGACGACGCTTGCAGAGAACGGGAGTGTGACCTGGCCGGCAGGCTGGTCTGCTTTTATTGCGCTCGGCCTTCCGGTAGGTCTCTCCTTTTACACGTTCAGTCTGATCTCCTATCTTGTCGATAAATATCGCGGAGAGCTCTGCCGGGAACCATTTCGGGAGTATCTGCTGTACGTCACGTATTTTCCCAAAATCATTCAGGGGCCGATTACCTGCTACGAGGAGGTTGCCTCACAGTTTCGTGATCGGAACCGGCGGAGGTTTGATCCGGAGGGCTTTTCTCGCGGACTCGGCCTGTTCATTATGGGCCTGGCGAAAAAGCTTTTGATTGCAGATGTTCTGTCAGGGCCGGCGAGCTACGGCATTCAGAGTGCGTATTATCTGGATACCCTGTCGGTGATCACGGCTTTCAGCTGCTATGCCCTGCAGCTGTACATGGATTTTTCCGGCTACTGTGATATGTCGATGGGAATATCAAGGATGCTGAACATCGAGCTGCCGCTGAATTTCAATGCGCCCTTTCAGGCAGAGAGCTTTCCGGAATTCTGGAAACGCTGGCACATGACGCTGACACGTTTTTTCACCTGTTATGTCTACATTCCGCTGGGGGGCAGCAGGAAGGGAAGCTTCAGAACCTTCGTGAATGTGATGGTGGTTTTCGTTCTCTCGGGCTTCTGGCATGGCTTTGGCGGAACGTATCTGGTGTGGGGAGCCCTTTCAGGAATCCTGGTGGCGATGGGAAATGTCCTGCATAAGCGAAGAGTGACCCAAGACGGCCGGCCGGAGACACCAGCTCCGTGCCGTCAGAAACAGCATAAACAGACGGAAGGG
>CAVAJA010000126.1:0-3302 GCA_963588615.1 Lachnospiraceae bacterium
CTGCTGTCCTCCATCTTATCCTTAAGAGTCTGGATGGTCATCGTCTTACAGTCCAGATACTGCTCTTCTCTGAAATTCACGCACACAAGGTGCTTGCCTTGCTGGATCGCCTCCATTACGGCACTTGTTTCAATCAACTGGATATTCATTCTGCTCCTCCCTTTGGATCATGCGTTAATCCTCGAACTCTTTGATATTGTACCAAGTCCCTGCACTGGCGATGCCAGACGGGGAGTTGACCGCAAAGTATGTGCCGGTCGCTTTGATGCAGTATATGAAAAAGTATGCCGCAGGAGCAGATCCGCCCTCTCCAAGTCCCGAATAACTCCATATGATGTCGGCACCTGTGATTCCAGGGTCATAGTTCATCAGCGTGTCTTTGTTGGCACCTATCATATAAATGTAGTATTTGCCTACTACCGCAGATGAATACGACCCCAGGGTCCACCCGGATGCTACATCCTTGAGACTGCTAAAATGCACGGCGGGTGTGCAAGCCGCATACCCTGCGCTGTACCCTGCTTTGTAGTTGGCAGATTTGGTATTTGTCCTGCCGTCAGCATAGGTTACTCCGGCGTTGTACCCCGCCTTGTAGTTTGCCGATTCGGTATTTGTCCTGCCGTCAGCATAGGTTACTCCGGCGTTGTATGCTCCTGCACCGCTGACATAGCCAGATCCGTTGTGGTAGCCCTCTGGGATCGCAACATTACCATTGCCCGTTGTGGATCCCGTCCACGCACCACGGTTTGCCATCGTGCCCGCCACATTTTCAAGAGCTGCGGAAGAAAAGATTTTCCCACTCAGCACTTCCGCCGCAATCGCATCGCCGGTGGGATTCCTAAAAGGGGTTACCGCTCCGTTCTTTGTGGATTTGTATCCCCATTTACCATTGCTGTCTGTAGCAAAATACAGATCACTCACCTTGGTCTCCAGAGTCGTTGCCCTGTCTCCCAAGGTTTTTCCCATCCTTGCATCAAGGACATATCCTGCGTCCGTAGTGGTTGCATTGTTTTTCACACCGGATGCCTCCAGCTTCGTTGCCAGCTTTTCCTTAATCGCATCCATTACCTTGCTAAACTGTGATGTCTGTACCCATGTAGCCATAAATCACACCTCCCTTATGCAAACTTTGCAATCTCTAACTGCAGCTCTGCGTCTGTCATCGCATCCGGCTGTGCGTTGGAGATCTTCTCGTCCAGTGATGTTTCCAGTGCCTGGTTCTGGTTCAGCAGATACCGATCATTCTGCAGAAATGTCTGGAAGTAGCCGTTTACAAACGTATTGAGCACGTAATCGGATTCTTTGACCTGCTCCACGTGCGTCACATTAAAATCCGGTTCGCTCGGAATTGAAAATGCTGCCATTTATGTGCCTCCTTTAATATACGATGTCTACGATGTCATCAATCTTGAACACCATTGCGGAACTGCTCCGCTTGAGCTTTTTATCAAACGTCTTAATGCAGACAAGGTCTCCCTCGCTGTCTACAAGGCCCATCTCTGAGATGTATTCTCCGTTTGCCGTATCTTCCGGGATCTCTCCCAGATACTGATAGGACGTATCATCCAGCTTTGTCGCAGAGATGATTTCTACCCTTGCCACCTCATTCTTCAGTGCCGTTTCCTTGCCGGTCGGAGTGTACTTCTTGCCGTCATCTCCAAGACCGGTGCCAAACGCAAAATACTTAATCTGCCAGGCATCACTTCCCATTGCTCGCATTTTGAGCATCTTCAGCTTTGCCTGATTGAGCAATATCGCATCCACTGTGTCAGGCTCCTCCACTCCTTCGATCGGTCCCCACTGGATCGACCCATCAAATACATACTTGCCGTCAAAGCTCCGGTAATGCCGACCCATAGCATCAAACACATGTTTGCCATTAAACTGGATCGCTCCGTTGTGCGTCAGATAGTTTTCAACCGACTCGCTGTCAACCTTGCTGTATGGGATCGCTCCGTTGTACTGGAACGTACCATCATACCGGTTGTACTTGTCGTAGGTGATTAGGAGATTGGTAAAATGTTCCCACTCCTTAACCTCGATCTGATCCCGATAGTTGGTTTCAAACAGCATCTTCACGCCGCCAGGACGGATCACCATCGGCTTGATGATTGTCGGATCCGGAGAGTCTGACGGAATGTCTGCGATATCGATCTTCAGCGTTGCCGGATCTTTGTCGTTCCACTCTGCTCCGTTGTAGGTCTCAACTACCGGATTCTCCGTATAGGTGATGATTGCCTCATTGCCCCACAGGAGATGCAGCCCCTTCATGATGTCCTCATACGTCCCCATCGGCATTGTTCTTGAGGATTTGGAAATACAGCACGTTCCGGTAGCTGCTGTCGTCCAACTCATCGATGCTCGTAAGCTCCAGCAGATTGTAGGCATCGTTTCTGCTGATTCCCACGATGTCGCCTACCATGTCCAGATTCTTCCCGGTTGCAGTCCGAACATCCGTCTTATTGATAATGTCGGAGAACACTGCTTCCAGCTCCGTAAACTGCGCTCCGACTGCATCAATCACAGCATTAAGATTCTTCTTTCCCTGGAACTGGCAAGGGATCTCATTTTTCCACTCCTCTACCAGACTCATTTCAGATTCACCTCAATTCTGGACGGCCACAATGCAATCACCTGTCTCTGCGTGGCATCGATATTTCCTGCAGTATACGTGGTCTGTTTCTCTGTGTCTGTTCCGGTCGCCACCTTGATGTCACAATACTTTATGCCAGGCAACGCCGCATAAATCGGAGCGATGTAGTTCTGTGAGAGGAAACTGTCTCCAATCGACATGTCCTCGGTAAAGAAGATATTTCTGATGGTGTCCTCATAGTCTGCCGGGATTGATACACTGCCCTGCGTGATCTCCACCTTGATCCATGCATAGACCAGCTCCGGTCTGCTGAAACCGATGTTGATCACATCACCATATTTGCCCAGGACATCCGTCCGAACGTCTCCATACGTGTAGATACCGCCGGATTTTTTTAAATAGATGGCTTTTGCGATCTCTTCATCGTTTCCGCCGTCCACCATGACTTCCATACTGTGAGGAGGCCTGCCCTCGCTGTCCGTGGTATCTGTGGCGTTCTCGTAGACCCTTACCGCATACACATCATCCACCGCTGACAGGATATACGACTCGATCGCCTCCGCCTGTGTGGATGCGGAATTATATCTCTTGCTGGTGTAAGACAGCCGAAGTTCTGTGTCGGACTCCTGCAGCCGTCCAAGATCCGGATCCACAGCATTGGTCACTGCCGACAATCCCGTGACATTAGACACAATCTTGGTCACGCATC
>CAVAJA010000127.1:0-6090 GCA_963588615.1 Lachnospiraceae bacterium
GATGATTGCGGATGCCATGGAGAAGGTTTCCAAGGACGGCGTCATCACCATTGAAGAATCCAAGACGATGAAGACGGAACTGGATTTGGTAGAAGGAATGCAGTTTGACCGCGGCTACATCAGTGCATACATGGTAAATGACACGGAGAAGATGGTTGCTAATCTGGAGGATCCCTACATCCTGATTACGGATAAGAAGATCTCCAACATTCAGGACATTCTGCCGGTTCTGGAGCAGATCGTGAAGATGGGAGCAAAGCTTCTGATCATCGCAGAGGATATAGAAGGAGAGGCTCTTACCACTCTGATCGTCAATAAGCTTCGCGGAACCTTCGATGTTGTTGCAGTAAAGGCTCCCGGCTACGGCGACCGCAGAAAAGCCATGCTGGAGGATATCGCAATTCTTACCGGCGGTCAGGTAATCTCTTCTGATCTGGGACTGGAACTGAAGGATGCTTCCATGGAGCAGCTTGGCCGTGCAAAGAGCGTCAAGGTTGAGAAGGAGAACACAACGATCGTTGACGGCGAGGGCGACAAGGGTGCTCTCCATGACAGAATTGAGCAGATCAAGAAGCAGATTGCGGACACAAAGTCTGATTTTGACAAGGAGAAGCTTCAGGAGCGTCTTGCAAAGCTCAGCGGCGGTGTCGGTGTGATTCGTGTCGGTGCAGCAACGGAGACCGAGATGAAGGAAGCAAAATACCGCATGGAGGATGCTCTCAATGCAACCAAGGCTGCTGTAGAGGAAGGCGTCATTTTCGGAGGCGGCTCTGCATACATTCATTCCCAGAAGGCAGTTGAGGCAGCCGTTAAGGATCTGTCCGGTGATGAGAAGACGGGTGCCCGCATTATCCTGAAGGCACTGGAGGCTCCTCTGTTCAACATCGCAGCGAATGCCGGACTGGACGGTTCTGTCATCGTCAACAAGGTGAAGGAGTCTGAGGTAGGTATCGGTTTTGATGCATACACAGAGGAGTATGTGGATATGATGGCAGACGGCGTTCTGGATCCGGTTAAGGTGACGAGAAGTGCTCTGCAGAATGCATGCTCTGTAGCATCGACCTTCCTGACGACGGAGGCAGCGGTTGCCAACATCAAAGAGCCTGCACCGGCTGCTCCTGCACAGGGTGCTGGAATGGGATATTGATGCAGCAGACGATTTAGGGTCATTGTTGTATCTGATAAGAGAGGGATCTTGTCCGCTTACTGCGGACAGGATCCCTCTCTTGTTGCTCAATTCTGTCAGAATGTGCTAGAATTCCTTTTATTCGTGAAGAAAAAGCAGGTCGAGAATACAGTGAGGATGTACTCCGAAAGAAGGCGGCCGCCTCAAAGGGCGGATGATCGGCGGTATGGTCTGAACCGGGACAGGAGCTAGATATGGCAGAAGTAAAGGATTCCAGTCGTATATTCAAGGAACGTGTACGGATAGGAAATGCTGCGTCTTCTGATTTTTCATGTACAGCAAGCGATGAGACAGCAAACACATGTCTGGAAGACGCGGACAGCGGATCGATCCAGAAAACGATTGAATTCTTAAGTCCCGAGGTGCTCTATCGGGATCTCCTTAACCGCGTGCGCAGATATCATCCAAGCGAGGACCTGTCAATGATCGAACAGGCATATGCACTGGCGGATAAGGCTCACGAGAAGCAAAAGCGCAAAAGCGGTGAGCCCTACATCATTCATCCGCTGAATGTTGCACTGATTCTGGCCGATCTGGAGATGGATCAGGAAACCATCGCGGCAGGACTTCTTCATGATGTTGTGGAGGACACGATTTACACCAAGGAGAACATCGAGGACAGGTTCGGAAACGATGTTGCAGAGCTCGTAGATGGTGTGACAAAACTCAAAAAGATCAAGCTTTCCGGAGATTATGCGGATAAAACGCAGGCCCAGCAGGAGATGCAGGCAGAGAATCTGCGCAAGATGTTCCTGGCGATGGTAAAGGACATCCGCGTGATTCTGATCAAGCTGGCAGATCGGCTCCACAACATGCGGACACTGCAGCATCAGCCGCCGGAAAAGCAGAAGCGGATTGCACAGGAGACATTGGATATTTATTCTCCGATTGCATCCCGGCTCGGCATCAGCAAGATCAAGGTGGAACTGGACGATTTATCTCTTTGCTACCTTCGGCCGGAGGTCTACAAAGAGCTGGTGCAGCAGGTTCAGGAGCGCAAGTCGGAGCGGGAGCATTATGTTGAGGAAATTGCTGAAAATGTTGCAAGGGCAGTAAAAGAATCCGGCATCGAAGCCCGGGTGGACGGCCGGGTCAAGCATTTTTTCAGCATCTACAAGAAAATGGTGAATCAGCATAAGACCATAGATGAAATCTATGATCTGTTTGCGGTTCGGATCATCGTGAATACGGTGAAGGACTGCTATGCCTCTCTGGGCGTCATTCATGAACTGTACAAGCCGATTCCAGGCCGCTTCAAGGATTATATTGCGATGCCCAAACCCAATGGCTACCAGTCGCTGCACACCACGTTGATCGGCAGAACAGGGCAGCCCTTTGAAATTCAGATTCGAACCTTTGAAATGCACAGGGAGGCAGAATATGGTATCGCGGCTCACTGGAAATATAAGGTGGCGAGTGACGGCAGAAAGGTGGATGAATCCGAGCAGGAGAAGCTGATCTGGCTGCGGCAGATCCTGGAATGGCAGCAGTCCATGTCGGACAACAAGGAATTCATGCAGCTTTTGAAGAGTGATCTGGATCTGTTCTCTGACAGTGTGTATTGCTTTACACCGGGAGGAGAGGTGAAGAATCTTCCGGCGGGCTCTACGCCGATTGATTTTGCGTATGCGGTTCACTCCGCAGTCGGCAACAAGATGGTAGGAGCCCGGGTGAACGGCAAACTGGTTCCCATCGATTATGTCATTCAGAACGGCGATCGGATCGAAATTCTTACATCGCAGAATTCCAGAGGGCCGAGTCTGGACTGGCTGAATGTCTGCAAGAGTGCCTCGGCAAAGACAAAGATCAATCAGTGGTTCAAGAAAAACCAGAAGGAAGAAAACATCATTCGCGGCAAGGACGCCTTCGATGCCTACTGCAGAACGAAAGGGCTGAAGCAGGAACTGATTCTGAAGCCGGAATACATGGACGCGGTTCTGCGCAAATATGGCTTTCGGGAATGGGATGCAGTGCTGGCTGCCATAGGGCACGGGGGCCTGAAAGAGGGGCAGGTCGCGAATAAGCTTCTGGAATTGTATGAGAAGGAGCATGAGGCTCACCTGACAGACGAGGAAATTCTGCGGCAGGTGGAGGAGAATGCATCGAAGCCCCACATGCACCGGCGCAGCTGCGGCATTATTGTGAAGGGAATTCATGATGTGGCGGTGCACTATGCCAGATGCTGCAATCCGGTTCCGGGGGATGAAATCGTGGGCTTTGTGACGAGAGGCCGCGGTGTAACCATTCATCGTACAGACTGCATCAATATGATGAATCTGCCGGAAATCGACCGGGCAAGGCTGATCGATGCGGACTGGGAAAAGGGAGCGGAAACACCCGGAGACGATTTCGAGGCGGAGATCAATATTTATGCGACGGATCGCTCCGGTCTTCTGTCGGATATTTCAAGAACCTTTACCGAAAGGAATATCTCTATCGTAGGAGTCAATACCAGAACCAATAAACAGGGCTTTGCGACGATGAACGTGATCTTCCATGTCAGCGGAAAGGCAGAGCTTGCCGGGATTATCGAGAAGCTTCGCCAGGTGAAGAATGTGATTGATATTAAGCGCGCATAGGCCTGCGGCAGAGGGAGCGGGAATGGCAAAGATTAACATTGGCAGCTACACCGTGGGTGCGGTACAGACAAATGTCTATTATCTGCACCTGGAGGACAGCAGGGAGACAATATTGGTGGATCCTGCAGATTACGGGAATGAGCTGGTGGATGCCCTGGAAGGAAAGGGACTTGCACTGGCAGGAATCCTTCTGACGCATGGCCATTATGATCACATCCGCGGCGTCAAGGAGGTTGTGGATCGAACCGGGGTCAAAGTATATGCCGGCGAACGGGAGAAAAGTGTGTTATCCGATGCGTGCTTAAATCTCTCGGCAGATGACGGGCGTCCGGTTGTTGTAAAACCGGATGTGCTGCTGCGGGATCAGGAGAGCATCGAGATTGGCAGAATGACGTTTCGCTGCATCTTCACTCCGGGCCATACGGAGGGGAGCTGCTGCTATTACACGGAAGGCACAGGGCAGTCGATTCTGCTTTCCGGGGACACGCTGTTCGAGGAATCGGTGGGACGAACGGATTTTCCGACGGGATCCATGAGTCAGCTGGTGCGGTCCGTGAAGGAAAAACTGTATCTTCTGCCGGAAAATACGGTGGTTTATCCGGGACACGGCGGCATTACCACAATCGGACATGAGAAAAAATACAACTGCGTGGTGCCTGCGTGAGCAGCTGCGCACAGATAACATCAGGGGAGTGAAGAATGCTGCGGGTGGATGAGAACATAGATTTATATCGGTATGAAATTCATTCTCTTGTAAAGGCCTTCTATCCGGAGCAGGAGGTGAAGGTCTGCGTTGACGGCGATGCGAACGCGGAAAAAGTGAGAAAACTTCAGCAGGAGGTTTTCCTTCGAGTGGAATTCAAGCCGGCAGAAATTCTGCTGAAACTTAAGAATCGCACCGAAGGAGAAAAAAATGCCGGGGGAAGTGCGGCTGCAGAGGCAGAAATGGTTCGCCGTCTCACATCGGCTGGGGATGCGGATTACTCTGTGAAATCGAAATCGACCAAAGACGATTTAAAATCCTTTCTGTATCAAACCCTCTGTGAATACACAGGTCGGACTCTGCCGTGGGGAGATCTGATCGGGATTCGTCCCACGAAGATTGCAATGACCAGAATGGAAGAGGGGGCTTCGGCAGAGGAGACCGCGGCATTTCTGCAGAGGGAACATCAGGTTTCGGAGGAAAAAGCGAGTCTTGCGGTGGACATAGCACAGCGGGAAAAGCGCATTCTGCAGGACATCCACTATGAAAACGGATACAGTCTCTATGTGGGAATCCCCTTTTGTCCGACAACGTGCCTGTATTGCTCGTTTCCGTCTTTCAACATTGCACTGTGGAAGGATCGCATCAATGACTACCTGACCGCTCTGGAGCAGGAAATGAAAGAGACTGCTGCCATGATGAAGGGAAAGGTACTGGATACGGTCTACATCGGAGGAGGGACTCCGACTTCGTTGGAGGCGGATCAGCTGGACCGTCTCTGCAGCGGGATTGAGCGGTATTTTGATCTTGGAAGAGTGCAGGAGTATACGGTGGAGGCGGGCCGTCCGGACAGCATCACAAGAGAGAAGCTGAATGCGCTCAGGGCACACCCGATTACACGGATCAGTGTGAACCCGCAGACCATGAAGGAGGATACCCTTCGGATCATCGGAAGACAGCATTCTGTTCAGCAGGTAATTGATACGTTTTATCTGGCCAGAGACTGCGGCTTTGATAATATCAACATGGATTTGATCCTGGGGCTTCCGGGAGAAGATGCGGCAGATGTGGCACGAACGATCTGTGAAATTCAAAAGCTGAATCCGGATTCGCTGACGGTTCATTCCCTTGCCGTCAAGCGGGCTTCCAGACTTCGACGAATCATCGATGAAAAAGGTTATCCGGTGCTCATCAATACGGATGAGACGATGCAGCTTGCAGGAGAAGGCGCTGCAGCAATGGGAATGAAGCCGTATTATCTGTACCGGCAAAAGAACATGTCGGGGAATTTTGAGAATGTGGGCTATGCCAGAGAGGGAAAATACGGAATTTACAACATTCTCATCATGGAGGAAAAACAGACAATTCTGGCTCTCGGAGCCGGGTCTGTCACGAAACGGGTGTATTCCGACGGACGGATCGAGCGCTGTGACAATGCAAAGGAGGTTTCTGTCTATCTGGAGAATCTGGAGGAGATGCTGATCCGCAAACGCAGATTGTTTGCCTGAGTGTTTTTGTGATAAGGAAGCCTTGACTTTCAAAGTTAGTATATGTAAACTCTAATTAAGTTATACATGGCTAACTAGTCGGCGGAGAGATTGTTCTGCGATCCGCTGTGAAAG
>CAVAJA010000128.1:0-6240 GCA_963588615.1 Lachnospiraceae bacterium
GTATTATCCTGCGCCGTTTACCTCAATTTATTCAGACAGCAGACTGCGTGCACAGCGTGCGCCGGATCGGACCTGCCTCGCAGCTTTGACCCTGCAATTTACGAATACAGCAAATCCACGGGATACGTTCGATACCAGAAGCAGAGGAACCCTTACAAGACCGATCAATGACAGCAAGAGCTGCGGTGCCGTGATGCGGTCAGCCCCCATTGGTTTTATGCTGAATGAGTTCAACTATAATCTGCAGGCAGAGAGTACTGCAGCGGTGGGAGCAGTTGGCGCAGCAATAACACATGGAAATCCCATGGGGTGGCTTCCTGCTGCACTGTTGTCGGAAATCATTCACCGCATGACTTATCGAAAACCGGCAGATCCAACCTTGGATCGCCTGATGCTCAATGCCCTGTATCAGGTGGAGAGGGAATTTCCTGAAGTGAAGGAGATGCCGGAGTTTCTGGCATTGATGGAAAAGGCAATCCGGCAGGGAATGGACCGCAGCATCAAGCCGAGGGATACACTGGCTCTTCTGGGAAAGGGAACCACGGGGGAGTCTGCGCTTGCCATAGCGGTGTATCTGTCTCTTCGGTATCAGAATGACTTCTATACAGCAATTCATGGTGCAGTGAATCAGAATGGGGCATCTGATACCATCGGCATGCTGACAGGAAACATCCTGGGAGCATGGCTGGGATTTGAAGCCATCAGCGGACAGCTGGACCGGATTTTCGGTGTAGATGGCTTTCTGGAACGGCATCTTGAAATGTTTGATCTCATGACGGATGCCGTGCAGCGGGCCTGGCACACAGCGATTCTCGAAAGCGGCTAGTTGTTTAAAAATCGATGTACCAGTATCAGCGGAAGTGCCGCGGCCTGCAGACACCGGTCAATTCACATGGAAATGTGACATGCGATACCCAAAATCCGGTTTTGTATGTATAATGAATTCCGTGTGATTTTCGGCACGGAAGAAGTAATATTTAGCAGAAGAGATGCATCATGCGCTGTTCTGCAAGAAGGAGAAAATATATATGATACAGGAAGATCTGGAACGAATCCGGCAGGAAGCAAAAGAACGCCTTGAGAAAGCTTTCTCTCCGGAAGAGATCAATCAGGTGAAGGTGGAGTTCCTTGGAAAAAAAGGACAGCTGACCGGTATTCTGAAGGGAATGAAGAATGTTGCGGCCGAGGAGCGCCCGAAGGTAGGACAGATGGTCAACGAGACCAGAGCGCGCATTGAGGAGGCCATCAGTGCTCACCAGAAGGAGATCGAAGACAAGCTCCTTGCGGAGCGTCTGAAGGCAGAGAAGATCGATGTGACGCTTCCTTCCAAAAAGGAAGCAAGAGGGCACCTTCATCCCAATACTGTGGCACTTCGTGAGATTGAGGAGGTCTTCATCGGCATGGGCTATGAAGTGGTGGAAGGCCCGGAAATCGAGAAGGACTATTACAATTTTGAGGCGCTGAACATTCCGGCAGATCATCCTGCAAAGGACGAGCAGGATACCTTCTATATCAACGGGGAGATGCTTCTGCGTACTCAGACATCCGGCACGCAGATTCATGAGATGGAAAAGGGAAAGATTCCGATTCGTATGATTGCTCCGGGGCGTGTGTACCGTGCAGATGAAGTGGATGCTACGCACAGCCCGGTATTTCATCAGGTAGAAGGACTGGTAATTGACAAAGGAATCACCTTTGCAGATCTGAAGGGAACACTGGCGGAGTTTGCAAAGTCTATTTTCGGTGAGGACACAAAGGTTCGTTTCCGGCCTCACCACTTCCCTTTCACAGAGCCCTCTGCGGAGATGGATGTTTCCTGCTTTAAGTGCGGGGGAAAAGGATGCAGCTTCTGCAAGAACGAGGGATGGATCGAGATCCTCGGCTGCGGCATGGTACATCCGCATGTTCTTGAAATGAGCAAGATTGATCCGGAGGTTTATTCCGGGTTTGCTTTCGGTGTAGGTCTGGAACGTATCGCCCTTCTCAAATACGAAATCGACGATATGCGTCTTTTGTATGAGAATGACAAGAGATTCATCGATCAGTTCTAAGAGGATGCGCAAATCTGCGTTTCCTGAAGTTTTTGATAAAGGAGATACTTTATGAATACACCACTTTCCTGGATTAAGGATTATGTTCCGGAGCTGGATTGCACGGACAAAGAATATTATGATGAAATGACGCTGGCAGGCACCAAAGTCGAGAATTGGAAGCGGCTTGATACGAACTGTGAGAAGATCGTGGTAGGACGCGTTGAGGAGATGCATCATCATCCGGAGGCAGATCGCCTGTGGGTGTGCCGCGTCGGAATCGGAAGCGCATACGGCGACAATGGATACACGGAGGAGACGGATGGTCTTTCCGAACACAGTGAGGATACAAAGAACTGCATTCAGATCGTTACCAGTGCACAGAATCTGCAGACAGGGGATGTCGTTCCGACTTGTCTGAACGGCGGACGCGTAGCGGCAGGACATGACGGTGAGGTACCGCCGCCGGAAGGCTTTAAGATCAAATCCGGAAAGATGCGCGGTCTGTTCAGTGTCGGCATGATGTGTGGAATCGAAGAGCTGGGGGCATCCAGAGACATGTATCCGGAGGCTCCGGAAGACGGCATCTATGTTTTCCCGGAGGATCAGGCAAAGGATCTGGAACTGGGGAGCGATGCGATGGAGGCACTGGGGCTGCACGATACCAGCTTCGAGTATGAGATTACCTCGAATCGTGTGGACTGCTATTCCATACTGGGAATTGCCAGAGAGGCAGCGGTGACGTTTGATAAACCTTTTGTGCCCCCGACCGTAGAGGTGAAGCATGAAGGGGAAAAGGATACTTCGGATTACGTAGAAGTTTCCATTGAGGACAAGGACCTGTGCACCCGCTATGTGGCGGCAATCTGTACCGACATCAAGATCGGACCGAGCCCCCGCTGGATGCAGAGGAGACTGGCAAATTACGGAATCCGTCCCATCAATAATCTGGTGGATATCACCAACTTTGTCATGATGGAATACGGTCAGCCGATGCATGCCTATGATTACGATACCATTAAGGGCGGAAAGATCATCGTAAAGCGTGCCGAGGACGGCGATGTTTTTGTGACGCTGGACGGTCAGGAGCGGAAGCTGGATCACGAGGTTCTCATGATCAATGATGCGGAGCGCCCGGTGGGAATTGCCGGCATCATGGGGGGCGAGGATTCCATGATCACGGACGGCGTGAAGACGGTTCTTTTTGAAGCAGCTACCTTTAACGGAACCAATATCCGCAAGTCTTCCAAGCGAGTGGGAATGCGCACGGAGGCTTCCGCAATTTTTGAAAAGGGTCTGGATCCCTACAACGCATTGGATGCAATGGATCGTGCCTGCCAGCTGATGGAACTTCTGGGCTGCGGCAAGGTTGCAAAGACATATGTGGATGTTCATGAGGAGCTGCCGGCACTTCGCAGAGTACTGTTCCAGCCCGAGCGTATCAATGCATATTTGGGAACTGCTTACACGTCGGAGAGAATGCTGGACATTCTGTCGCGCGCGGGGCTTGTTTATGACAAAGACGCAGAGGTTCTGATCATTCCCTCCTTCCGTCAGGATTTGAAGGAAATGTGCGATATTGCGGAAGAAGTCGCCAGATTTGATGGATATGATAAGGTTCCGTCCACTCTGCCGTCGAGTTCTGCGACGGTGGGAGGACTGCAGCCGATGATGAAGCTGCAGGATGTGGCGAGAACGGTCGCCATGGATTACGGCTATTCGGAATCTGACACGTTTTCCTTCGAGAGCCCCAAGGTATTCGATCTTCTGCAGATGAGTGCAGATGCCAAAGAGCGGAGAGCCATTAAAATTTCCAATCCCTTGGGAGAGGATTTCTCCATCATGAGAACTCAGATGATGAGCTCCCTTCTGACATCGTTGGGAACCAATTATGCCCGCAGGAACAAAAATGTAAGACTTTTTGATCTGGGAAAGATATACCAGGCCGCAGAACTTCCTCTGACAGATTATCCGGACGAGCGTCCGCAGCTGACACTGGGCTTTTACGGAGACGGAGATTTTTATACGCTGAAGGGTGTTGTGGAGGATTTCCTTTGCTCTGCAGGTGTAAAGGAAAAACTTGTATGCGATCCGGAGGCCGGGAAGAGTTTTCTCCATCCCGGGCGTCAGGCGCTTCTGATTCTGTCGGATCCGCACGGCGGAGCAAAAGGAGCAGCAGTCAATACCGTGATTGGATACATGGGTGAGGTTCATCCTGTCGTTGCCAGAAATTATGGCATTGGTGACCGCGTTTATGCTGCCTGCGTGGATCTCAAAAAGGTATTGGAGAAGGCATCCTTTGCGCATCATTATGAAGGAATTGCAAGATTCCCTGCTATGAGCCGTGATATTTCAATGGTGGTTCCGAAGGATGTCCTTGCCGGGACCATTGAAGAGATGATTGAAAAGAGGGGCGGTAAGCTTCTGGAATCATACCATCTGTTTGATCTTTACGAGGGGGCACAGGTGAAGCAGGGCTGCAAATCCATGGCCTATAATCTGACCTTCCGTCATAAGGATAAAACTCTGGAGACAGAGGAAGTGGATAAGGCGATGAAGAAGATTCTGAACGGTCTTCAGGAACTGAACATCGAACTGCGTTCCTGATGGCGCAGGTGCTGATACGGAGATTTTACAGAATCAGATTTCAAAAAGGGGGCAGAAGTCTGCAAGGGCTCTGTCCTCTTTTGTGGTAGATGTGAATGCGGTCTGTTTTTGCATTGGAAAGGATCTGTGCCGAGGAGAAGCGTGCGGTGATAAGAAGCGGAATGGAGAGAAAAGGAACAGCACAGAGCAGCAGGAGAATGCGGCTTCCGTCATGGGATGTCAGAAGAATCAGCTATGTGATGATTCTTGTTTATATCCTGACGCTGATCCCTTTGCTGATCATCGGACAGTATGATTACCCGTCTGCAGATGATTATACAATGGGCTTGGGAACGAGATTGATCTACGAGGAAACAGGATCCATTCTTGCGGTTCTGCAGAAGGTACTTCACGAAACATTGCGATATTACAGAACCTGGACCGGTTATTTTACGTCTTGTCTTTTTACTGTAGTGAATCCATCGACCTTTGGGGAATCCTGGTATGTGATGACACCGGTGATCATTCTGACTGGGCTTCATGCGGGAGTCATTGTTTTTTTCTATGTTCTGATGGAAAAGGTATTGGGGATGGACCGATATCTGAGGCGATGCATCACCGTTCTGGTTCTGTTTCTGATGATCCAGATGATGCCGGAAGGAGGGCTTCGAGCGGAAGCATTCTACTGGTACAGCGGAGCAGGAAATTATACTCTGACATTCAGCCTGGGACTTCTGTATCTTAGCTGCTATTTTCTGGGAATGCTGGAAGAAAGGGGCAGAAGGAAGCTGCTGCTTCCGGCGGCGGTGCTGGGGTTTTTTGCCGGGGGAGGGAATTATCTCACGGCTTTATTCTGCGCGATCGTATCTGTTATGCTGTGTCTTTGGATCGCGCATCGTCTGCACAGGAAAAGAGCCGTGATGGATTCTGCAAAGGAAAATCCGGACGGGGAAAAGAGAACGGAAGGGAGTGCCCGCAGAAAGAGGAAGAATGTCGCAGCAGAAGCACTGCTGCAGATGATCCCTGCGGCAGGATTTTTGCTGGGATTTGCATTGAACTGTCTGGCGCCGGGGAATCAGGTGCGCGGTTCCGTCACGACAGGATACGGTGCGGTGAAGGCAATCCTGTTGTCTTTGTACTACACACTGTCCTATCCGCTGAATCAATGGATGAATTGGGCTGTGCTGATGATTCTTCTGGTTGCCGGCATCTTTTACTGGATCGATTCGTGCAGGCAGAATCCGAATCCGGGGATTCGATTTGACCGGCCCTTTACGGCAGCAGTCCTCGCCTACGGCCTTGTCAGTGCCGTGGTTACTCCGGCTTTGTATGCGCAGGGAAACATCGGAGCGGGGCGGATTCAGAGTACCTTCTGGCTGCATTATATTTTGGTTCTGCTCATTCTGGAGTGGTATCTTGTGGGTGCTCTGCATCGGATGTGGTCAGAATCTGTTTCGAACCGTGAAAACCTGGTGAGATCTTCCTTTCAAAGGAATGCCGATGATGGAAAAACCGGCGATGGGCAGATTTTGATGCTGCGCGCGATGAGGGTATGGATTGTTTTATTTCTGGTATTTTCAGGACTGGCGGTGAAAGGAAATCCATATTTTTATACCTTCACAAG
>CAVAJA010000129.1:0-3757 GCA_963588615.1 Lachnospiraceae bacterium
GGAGTGCGGGATTCCGGACTTTGCGATGACACCCATAAGTGAACCGTTACAATTCGCCGGGGATTCAAGGCGAGAGGGAGTATGGTATCATATGAGCTGTGAGAAAACAGGGCACAAAGCGGCGGTGAGAACACCGGCCACGGCGATGGAAAGGCCGCTCATGGCCCCCTCGATTTCGCCCATTTCCAGTGCTTTGCTGGTGCCTACGGCATGGGAGGAGGTGCCGATGGCAATTCCTCTGGCGATGGGGTCATCAATATGGAAGATTCGGCAGAGTGTTTCTGCCATGAGGTTGCCCGCAATGCCGGTCAGGATCACGATGGCTCCGGTGAGTGCGGCGATGCCGCCGAGCTCTGCGGATACATCCATGCTGATGGCCGTGGTGACGGACTTGGGCAGAATGGTAATGTACTGCTCCTGCTCCAGATGCAGGAGAACGGCGAGCAGCCACGCGCTGCAGAGGCTGACCAGAGTTCCGGCGGCGATGCCGGCGAGAATGGCGGGATAATTCTTCTTCAGGAGATCGAGCTTCTCATAGAGAGGAATGGCCAGACTCACGGTTGCAGGCAGCAGGAGATAGCTGACCGGAGAAGCGCTGGCCTTATAATCAGAATAGGAGATGTGCAGCGCACTGAGTGTGACGATAACGAAAATGCTGCCAAGGAGCAGGGGATTGAAGATTGCTTTCCCGGTTTTGCGGTTGATGAGCGCGCCGAGCGCATAGGCGCCGAGGGTCAGCAGGACGCCCCATACGGCGGAATCTGTGAGAAAATTGCAAAGTGCTGTCATGCTCTGACCTCCTTTTGAGACGAAGAATCGGACTTGGTGCGGTCTTTTCTGTGCAGGAAAATCTGGGTGGTGTGTCCGGCAGCTGCGAAGACCAGAATTGTGATGGGAATGACGGCAATCACAGCCGGCAGCAGCATTTCGCCGAGTTCCTCCCAGAGGTCCATAACACCCGCGGCGGCAGGAACGAAGAGCAGGGGGAAGATTCCGGTCAGGAACAGGCCGGTCTCCCGAACCTGGTCGAGTTTCACAATTCCGGTGCACAGGGCGATGAGCAGGAGTACGAGACCGTAAACGCTGGCGGGAACGGGAAAGGGCAGGAAGGTGTGACACAGCTCGCCGAGAGCGCAGAAGGCGAGAAGACGCGCAAACTGATAGATGTATTTCATGAAAAACTCCTTTGGAAGGTTGTCGGGCAGATCCGGCGAGCGCCTGCATGAGCGCGTACCGAACCATCACACATCGGTATCGGAAGAGACGGAACAGATACAGATGATAAAACATTCGGCACGGGAAAGCATGACTTTGTATGCACATTGCCAAAAAATGGCGCAGGATTATGATGAAAATGGCGCATAGAATGCAGAACCAAAAGGAGTAGGAACGAGGGGAAACAATGGAATTAAATCATCTTCGCTATTTTCGTGAGGTTGCCCGGACGGAGAATATTTCACAGGCGGCGAAGGCTTTGTTCATCACACAGCCGGCACTGTCTGCAACCATCAAGCGGCTGGAGGCAGAACTGGGGTTTGAGCTTTTTACGCGGAGCGGCAATCGAATCAAATTGACAGAGGCGGGACAATATTTTCTGTCATATGTGAATACGGTGTTCTCTTTGCTGGATGAGGGAGTTGAGAAGTCGAGGGCGCTGGCCAATCAGGCGGTGGATGAATTTCGTGTGGCCAGCGGTTTTGGTGTGCTGCGCAATATAACGAGAGAATATCTGCAGGAAAATCAGGATGAAAAAATCCGGGTGAAGTGCTGTCCGACGGAGGAAATTATAGAAAGGCTTGTCAATGGGAGAGCGGATGCCGGTTATGTGCTTGGCTATATCCATGACAGCCGTTTCGATGAACGCGTCATTATGACGGGGAAATTCTACATTTTTGTGAACGGGGAACATCCGCTTGCAGACAGGGAGTATATAAAGATGGCGGATCTGGAGGGACAGCTTCTGTTCTGCAGCAACATTGCCAAAACGCATGAGCTGGCCAGCAGACTGATGCAGCGCGCAAGGGTACACTGCGACCTTTTGACCTTGGATGAGAAGAGTGTCCTGTTCTCGGCAGCAGAAAAAGGACTTGGGGCGGTATTCTGCATGCCGATGATGGATGTGCATGAGGAGAAAAATACCGAAGAGTCGCAGAATTGCCGATTCATCCCGATCATTGACTGTCCGGAGCCCGGAATGGTGGTCATGCTGCATCGCAAGGATGTTCATTATTCGGAAAATCAGATGAGGTTTTTGCGGTATACAGAACTGCGTTTTGCACGAAACGAGGAGTGGATTGAAGAGGACTGGAGGCGCAGAGGAATCTCCTGACGGAAAGGATAAGCTGAAACGGACGATGTTCGGATCGTGCGCTTGTATAACAGAGGAAAGAGCGGACAACACAGTGGGTGGCTGTATTGTCCGCTCTTTCTGCAACAAGAGAAATATAAGAAAAAATAAAAGAGAAAGCGGTAATCAGTGGATTGCTTTCAGAGCAATTACCTGATGCTCTGTGTTGGCGTGGGTGGGGAACAGATATACATTTCCTTCTTCGTCGCAGGCAACAGAGTGAGCACGAAGATCACCGTTGAACTCACCGAGCTCAGCAACGATGTTGAAATCAGTATCAAAAATGGTCAGATATCCGCCGCGGCCGCAAACATAGATGTATTTTTCATTGGCGTCAATGCCGGACGGCTGTCCAAGATCGCCCTTTGCATAGAACAGGAGATTGCCGTCGGTGTCGAAAACATGTACAGCGTCCTTCTCACGGTCGCAGACCCAGACATGATCCTTGGAATCTACTGCCAGAGAGTGAGGAACCAGGAATTTTCCGGGGGTATCTTCGTTGTCAAAGAAATGCTCATAGCCGTTTCCGCCCCAGGTCTTGACATAATTGCCGTCTTTGTCGAACTTATGAACAGCACAGTTTCCATAGCCGTCAGAAACGTACATATTGCCCTGGCTGTCGTAGTCGATATCGGTGGGATTGTGGAAGGGTTCGCCGCAGGTCATGGCAACGCGCTGCTGATACCACTCAAAGGATCCGCCGCAGCCCTCCTCGTGCAGTGGCTCTGTTGCGATCACACCCTTGTGCATGCGCCAGTCGGTGAGGGCGTTCTTGTTGACATTGTTCTGAGGGATGTCATGGAAAGGTGCAAGCGCAGTCTTTGCCTCACCGCTTTCCAGATCCAGGCTGACGATGCGGTTTGCATTTACATCAGCAAAAAGAAGCTTCTGACCATCGGAAGTGATTTCACCGAAGTGCATTCCGGGAATATTGCCGGAACCCACCGCACGGACAAAATTTCCTTCTTTATCCAATTCGATATAGCAGCTGAGCGGATACGGGCTCATAAAACTGCCGCCGCGGAGACCGCAATAGATGTTGCCGTCCTTATCGCAACATCCGCCGGCGATGTTGCCGCAGAAAGGAACATATTTGTATTCCTCCGGCATGTTCTGCATAAAGTCCAGAATGACCTGGAACTTAAATTTCCCATCGGCGGATTCGATGGTTTTCTTCATAACGGATCTGCGATCAGGATTTCCGTGTTTGATTTCCATAATGACAAAATCTCCTTTCCCGTTTGATATTGCCTTGCCCGTCTGCGACGTCGCAGGCGGGCAGCTGTCTGTTTGCGAATTGATGTAAGTGTAGCGAATCATTTTGCAAAAAAAAAGAGAAAAACGGAAACTCACTATATTGATTTAATTATACTCAGAGAATGTAAAAAATTATAAAGGTTTGCCTTATCT
>CAVAJA010000130.1:0-5361 GCA_963588615.1 Lachnospiraceae bacterium
GTATAATATGATACCAGAGTTAAGAGATGGAAAATTTTGATGAAAGCCTGAGGTGCAGCAATTGATTCGAATACGTTCTGAGCGCAAGACGGATGTCGGCAATGGGGTGGTTCGCCTGGCCTTTGTTGCGCTTGCGGCTCTGCTGCAGATTTATTTTATCTATCTCCTGATGTCATGGCTGGATGCTTATTCTACCGTGATTCACGTTATTGTGGAACTCCTTGCTGTGGTTCTGGTGCTGCGGATTTACGGCCAGCATACGACAACATCGATGAAGCTTCCATGGATCGTTCTGATCACGTCCGCCCCCGTTCTGGGTGTGATGATGTGGTTTCTGATGGCCAGCAAGGCGGCGACAAAGCCGATGACAAATCGGTTTCAGCGGATGGTGGGCGCAATGTCGATGTTCCTGAAGCAGGAGGATGGACAGCAGGAGAAGCTGCTCGGGCTGAGCACACCCTCTTACGGGGTGTCCACCTACCTGTGGCGAAGAGGCGGCTTTCCTTTGTACGCCAACGAGGACTGCAGATATTATGCAGATGCAGCGGAGGCCTTTGAGGCACAGCTGGAGGATCTTCGAAAGGCGAAGCATTACATTTTCATGGAATATTTTGCCATTGAGAACAAGGAGTCCTTTGCCAGAGTGCATGAAATTCTGCGCAAGAAGGCGGAGGAAGGACTGGATGTGAGGCTGTTCTATGATGATGTCGGCAGCATAGGATTCATTTCGCTGCAGTTTCAGGACTGCCTGAGGGAAGAGGGAATTCAGGCGAAGGTGTTCAATCCGGTACTGCCGGGACTGCGTGTCTTCATGAACAACCGGGATCACCGCAAGATCACGGTGATCGACGGCAGAATTGCATACACTGGCGGATACAATCTGGCAAATGAATATTTCAACATCACGCATCCCTACGGAGAGTGGAAGGATGCGGGAATCCGGGTGACGGGAAAGGCGGTGAATACGTTTACGGCAGCTTTTCTGGAGCTGTGGAATGCCATTCACAAGGCGGATGCAGTCGACAGCAATTTTGAGCAGTTCTTTCCTGCATGGAATGAACTGCTCAGGGAGGACGGACCGGCGACGGGAGGAGAGAGCGGCGGCTTCATTCAGCCGTATGCAGATTCCCCGCTGGATGAGGAGCTGATCGGCGAGAATGTATATATGTCAATTGCAAACGGAGCCGCAGAATATCTGTATTTTGTCACCCCGTATCTGATCCTGACCGATGAGATGTCGAGGGCACTGACGCTGGCTGCAGAGCGGGGAGTGGATGTTCGTATTGTCACGCCCGGAATTCCGGATAAAAAAATCACGTATCAGCTCACCAGGTCCTACTATGCACAGCTGGTTCGCAGAGGAGTGCGGATCTATGAGTTCACGCCTGGCTTCTGCCATGCCAAGTGCTGTGTCAGCGATGACCGCATCGCCACCTGCGGGACGATCAACCTGGATTATCGGAGTCTGTATCACCATTTCGAGGATGGCTGCGTTCTGTACCACAATGCCAGCGTTCTGGATATGAAGGAAGATATGATGCAGCTGTTTGAGAAAAGCAGCGAGGTGACAGAAAGATATATGGAAGGAAATCGGAATCTCTTTATCCGAGGCTTCCAGTGTGTACTGCGGTTGGCGGCACCGCTGTTTTAAGGAATCACGTTCATCGATGTTTTTCCCAAAGAGGCACCGGGGAAGCCGGCGCTTTGCAGAGACCGCGGGCAGAGGATAAGGAGGGAGTTATGGCATTTTCATCCAACAGCTATCAGCAGCTGGGATTGAATGACCGGACGGTATTTTTGAATGAGAGGGAGCAGAGGCGTCTGCAGAGATCCTGGGCAGGAAGTTTTGCGGAGGCGATCTTCCCGCGGATTAACGAGAGAATTTTCCAGCCCCTGTATTCAGACCTTTCGGCGAAGCCGAGCGGACCGGTGAATGTGATTGTGGGCGCTCTGATCCTGCAGGAGCTGTTCCGGCTTTCCGACGAAAAGGTTGTGGAGAACTGCACCTGTGACCTGCGCTATCAGACCGCTCTGCACACGACGAGCGATCTGGTGCAGCCCATTTCCGAGAGCACGATGCAGCGCTTCCGCAGGAAGCTCATCGACTATGAGCGCACGAACGGGGAGAATCTCCTGCATCGGTGCATGGAGGAATTCCGCGAGGAGCTGGATGCGTGGCTTGCGAAGGAGTTTCCGGACACGGAAATGGACAGTTTGAAGCTGGAACGCGGCATTATGCGCAGCAGCGGTGCGGGGGAGTTTGATGAGTCGGTGATCGCAGATCCCGGGACTTTTAAAATCAATGTGCTGCCGGCACATTCCGATCACTGCACCTACGCCTCGGAGCAGGAAATGAGAGAAGAGAAGACCTCTCTTCGAAAGAGCCTGAACGGGCTGTGGAAATTTGCCTATGCCAAGAATCCTTCTCTGGCACCAAGAGGGTTCGAGAAGCTTTCCGTCGACTGCCGCAGCTGGGATGAGATACGGGTTCCGGCACATATGCAGATGGAAGGCTATGACATTCCGGCCTATGTAAATGTTCAGTACCCGTGGGATGCACGAGAGGAGCTGCAGCCGGGAAAGGTGCCGGAGCGCTTCAATCCGGTGGGCTGTTATGTGAAGTATTTTACGGTGCCGGAGAGTATGAAGGGATGCCCGCTTTACATCTCGTTTCAGGGAGTGGAAAGCGGATATGCAGTATGGCTCAACGGCAGTTTTGTCGGCTACAGTGAGGACACCTTCACTCCCTCGGATTTTGATCTGACGGCCTATGTCAGAGAGGGTGAGAATAAGCTGGCTGTGAAGGTGTATAAGTGGACGAGCTCGAGCTGGCTGGAGGATCAGGATTTCTACCGCTTCAGCGGCATCTTCCGGGATGTTTATCTTTACACAAAGCCGGCCGTTCATCTGGAGGACCTGAAAATCCGAACGCTTTTGAACGATGATCTGTCCGCGGCGAGCCTCGTGCTGAATCTGGAGCTGTCGGCAGGAGACGCCGGGGAGCATATGCGGGGGACCGATAAGGGCGGTGACAGCAGCATTTCCGAGAGGCATCGCTACGGTTATACGGAATACCGGCTGGAGAAGGACGGAAGGGTAATTCTGTCCGGAGAGACCGACAATGAGTGCAGCAACGAGATCCGGGCACAGGTGGCGGAGCCTCTCCTGTGGTCAGCAGAGAACCCCGAACTGTATGATCTGTATCTCGTTCTCCATGCCAAAACCGCCAGGGCCGTGGAATATATCCACGAGAGGGTCGGATTCCGTCGGTTTGAGATGAAGGACGGCCTCATGTGCCTGAACGGAAAACGAATTGTGTTCAAGGGAGTGAACCGCCATGAGTTCACCTGCGACAAGGGAAGGGCCGGAATTACGCAGGAGGAAATGCGGCGTGACCTTATGATCATGAAGCGGAACAACATCAATGCCATCCGCACCAGCCACTATCCGAACGACTCCGGACTCTACCGGCTCTGCGATGAATACGGTCTGTATCTGATTGCAGAGAACAACATGGAGACGCACGGATCATGGATGGGCATGGAGCGCTCCGGAGCGGAAAATATCGTTCCTGGGGACAACAAAGCGTGGGAGCCGGTGCTGCTGGACCGCGTCAATTCCTGCTATCAGAGGGATAAAAATCATCCGGCTATCCTGATCTGGTCCTGCGGGAATGAGTCTTACGGCGGCAGCGTCATCCACGAGATGTCCCGCCTGTTCCATAAGCTGGATCCGGATCGGCTGGTGCATTACGAGGGAATTTTCTGGGATCGCCGATACGAGGATACGTCGGACATGGAGAGTCAGATGTACACTCCCGCGAGCGGAATCCGGAAATTCCTTGAGGAACACAAGGAGAAACCGTTTATCTGCTGCGAATACAGCCACTCCATGGGCAATTCCAACGGAGGCATGTATCTTTACACAGAGCTTTCGGAGACCGAGCCGCGGTATCAGGGAGGATTCATCTGGGATTTCAAGGATCAGTCCCTTCGCAGAAAGGATCGATACGGAACAGAGTTTCAGGCGTACGGCGGTGACTGCGGCGAGCGGCCGACGGACTACAGCTTCTCCGGCGACGGCATTGTGGCAGGAGATCGGATGGAATATCCGAAGCTGCAGGAAGTGAAATTCCTTTATCAGAACATTCAGGTCAAGGTGGAACAGGATCGGTTCACGGTCATCAATCGGAACCTGTTCCGGAATACAGCCGACTATACCTGCACGGTCATTCTGGAAAAAGAAGGAATAAGAAGAAAGGCGGTGTCTGTGGAGACCAAGGCGGCGCCGTTGACAGAGGAAACTTATCCGCTTCCGTTTGAGCTTCCGAAGGAAGCAGGGGAATATGCTGTTACCGTTTCATTTGCACTCAAAAAGGATGAGAGCTGGGCCGGGGCAGGGTATGAGATTGCCTTTGGACAGGGAATCTTTGAGGTGCCGCAGATGATGGAGGGATCTCCCAAGCTGCAGGGAGACGAAGCATCAGAAAATTTCATGAACGTCATTCGGGGAACCTTCAACCTGGGCGTTTGGGGAGAACATTATGAGGCACAGTTTGGTTTTCTGAATCAGATGGGAGTGAAATCCTATCGCTACGGCGGAAAGGAATTCATGCAGCTGCCTCCGCGTCCGAATTTCTGGCGGGCACCGGTGGACAATGATCGGGGCTGCAATATGATGGGACGCCTTGGCATCTGGAAGCTGGCAAGCCTCTATGCATCGGATGCTCCGGCGGAAGGCATGTCCGTCTTGTCCGAAGCGGAGCGGAAGGCATATCCGAAATGCAGAGAAGAGGGAAGAGGCCCGGAGAAAACCTTTTCTGTCACGCAGAGAATATTTCTGCCTACGGTTCCGGAGACTTCCATGGAGGTGACGAGCCGTTTCCATGCGGACGGAACGGTGGATTACCTCATGGACTATGAGCCACCGAAGGGAATTTCACTGCCGGATCTGCCGGAATTCGGAATGCTGTTCACACTGGATGCAGACTATGACCAGCTGACCTGGTATGGAAACGGTCCGGAGGAAACCTACTGTGACAGAGACAAGGGCGCAAAGCTCGGAGTCTACAGCGGGGGAGTAAAGGATCAGATGACAAGATATTTGGTGCCTCAGGAGTGCGGCAACAAGACCGGAGTGCGATGGGCGAAGGTGACCGACAGAAAGGGACGCGGACTGATTTTTACAGCTCCGAAAGGACGGACCATGAATTTCTCGGCACTTCCGTGGACCCCGGAGGAGATTGAGAATGCGGCACATCACACAGAGCTGCCGCCGGTGCATCATACCATTGTCCGCTGCAGTCTCATGCAGATGGGGGTCGCAGGAGATGACAGCTGGGGGGCAAGACCGCATGAGATG
>CAVAJA010000131.1:0-5546 GCA_963588615.1 Lachnospiraceae bacterium
GTCAATGGCGGCGGATATTTTCCGCTCCATGCGCGGGTTTAATCCGTGGCAGCTCATGGATGGAAGCATTCTGAAAATGGGACTGGACACGGCAAACTGGGTTCTGCTGGCGGCGGGGATCATTGCTGCTGCAGCAAAGGATGTGCTCCAGCACCGGGGAATTTCCTTGCGCCGATGGATCTGCCGTCAGGGACTGTGGCTGAGGTATGTGACCATCATCGGGATGGTTCTTCTGATTCTGGTGTGCGGCGTCTGGGGACCGGGGTATGATGCATCTACCTTTATTTACAGTCAGTTCTGATACCGCGGCCCGGGGGACGGGACATGCGGCAATACGGCAGTTTTTACAGAGATACCTTTGACGGAGAAGATGAGAGAGCAGATGAAGGGGAGAAAAATTCAAAGATTCTTATCGGTTGTTTTGCTGCTGATTCTCCTGTTGATTGCCGTATATTGCGCGGCGCGTGTTGTGGAACGCAAGGACAGCAGGGAAAAAAATCAGCAGTATTTTGAAGTGGCGGACAAAGCAGATGTCCTGCTGCTCGGGTCGTCTCATATGATCAACGGAGTGAATCCGGCAGTCCTGTTCGAGGATTACGGCATTGCTTCGTATAATCTCGGCGGGCACGGGAATGTCATGCAGGTGACCTACTGGGAGTTGGTAAATGCATTGGACTACGGGACACCGGGGTATGTGTTGATTGATACCTATCTCTTGGAAAAAGATTATCAGTATCTGGATGTTATGACAGAGGATGCATCCGAAGAGGAAAAAAATGCGGCGGTGGATCAGCTCCACGAAGTGCTGGATGTCTTTCCGTGGACGAGGAATAAGGAAGCGGCACTGAAGGATCTGCTGCAGGACACGGATTTGCGGAGGGAATTCCGCTTTGATTTCATTCGCTATCATTCCAGATGGTCGTCCCTGACAAGGGAGGACTACGAGGGGGCCTTCGGTGTGGCAAAAGGGGATTCCATCATGGGATCGACGATGCTCTATGAAGTGGATTCTTCGGTAGAGGTCTACGACCGAATCGACCCGTCCGACTGCATGACGCAGGAATCCATCGGAAAGGCATATCTGAGGAAAATCATCGAGCTGTGTCAGGAAAAGGAAATTTATCCGATTCTGGTGCAGATCCCGTTTGCGGAGAATGAAGATCTGCAGCGCATCGCCAACAGTGCACAGGAGATTGCGGATGAGTACGGGGTGCCTTTCCTGAACATGAATTATGTTGAGGACATCATCAATCCGAAGACGGATCAGCAAAGCCAGACGCATTTAAATGTGAGCGGGGCGGCGAAGACGACGGCCTGGCTGGGGAACGTTTTATCCGAAGAGGTCGGTGTTCCGGATCGGAGAGGAGCAGAAGGATACGAGAGCTGGGAACAGGTGGTACAGGAATACCATGAACAGCTTCGCAGCAATATTCTTCGCCCCAGGGATTTGTATTCGGAGCTGCTGTGTCTGAATTTCGATGAAGTTGCCGCCATTGTTTTCATCAACAATGATTCTGTCGCCTTTTATGATAAGTCGTTAAAGCAGCTGATCAAGAACCTGTCGGGGACGGAAGGCATTGAGACCATGGCAGGAGCGCGTTACGGATACTGTCTCATCTATGATCCGTGCACGGGGACAAACGAAGAGACGATGGAACGGGTGTCTCTTGAGAATATTGAGACCTGCTTCGGAACCGTAAACTTTACATCTCTGGAAAATTATGACCTTCTGAGTGTCGGCGATGATCTGGATCTGAATCAGCTGGATTACGTGAATAACTCAGCCATTGACGTACAGATTCTGATATATGATCACTCGACAGGCGAAAAGATCGGACATCTGTTTTTCAGCGACGGCGGTCTTATACAGATGAACGGCTGATGTGCAGAACTGTGTGAATAGTGAAGGAAGGAATCAGCATGGTGCCGGAAAAGGCGAGACCTTTTCCGGCACTTATTGCGTCTTGACCCGGAATCAGATTCCGGAGTATGCTTTTGGAATCTTCTGATGAATCCGTTTGTTTGAAGGATTCGCAGGAGATTCAGAACACAATGTCTGTTTAGGACGTGGTGCATGATTCCATTTCAGGAAGACTCTCTTCGATCGAGCGGCAGAATTCGCTGCGGAAACCAAACTTATCAGAAAACAAAACGAGAATCGCGAAAAAGACTTGCACAAACAATGACGAAATGCGCTTGCTATGTCGAAAAAGCTATGGTAATATCTTTCTTGTGTCTGACGAACAGTTTGAATGCGTTGGATGAAAGTGAATATGCTGGCATGGCTCAGTCGGTAGAGCGTCGCATTGGTAGTGCGGAGGTCCCGGGTCCGATTCCCGGTGCCAGCTGGTGATCTGGAACACAGCTGAACGAATGTTCAGCTGTGTTTTTGTTTTCTGCGGCAATTGTTCACGGAGGAGTACCTTGCTGAGCCGGATTCTGCACAAAGCACATGTGCCGGATGAAATGGGGACTGCTGCAGCGGCAGCTGTGCCGACGGCGGAAAGGATAGGACATGGAACGAGAGCTGAGAAAAACAGGAAAATTTTCACCGGTGATGGCAGCACTGCTTGCCGTGCTGGTACTTGCGGGCTGCACACTGACACTTCTGGTGATTCAGTTTCGAAGGAATACGGCCGGAGAGGAGCAGCAGCAGGCAAAGGATGCGGCCATCGCACAGCAGCTGGAGGATATACAGGCATATCTTGCGGTCGTGGATACAACGCTGGCGAAGGGAGAGGTGAGTGATACAGAAGGATATGAATCCTTGTCCGGCGAAGTGGAGGCCATGCAGCAGAACCTTACGGAATACCGGGACAACAATGTGATTGCCGATGATGCAATTGGACAGAACCTGGATGATGTGATCACTCAGCTTGCGGAGATTCAGGAGAATCTTGAAAAGGAGCGCAGGACCAGCGAGGATCTGAAAGAGAATATGAGCACGGCAGGGAATACGATCAGTGCATCGACAGAGGAGAGCAGACGCAGCGCGGAGCAGCTGCAGCAGACCGTGGACACGCAGCTTTCGGATGTACGTGAGGACATTCGCAAGCTGATACGAGACGCCTCCGGGGAAAATCAGGCAGAGTATGAGGAACTGCTGAATGTATTGAACGGAGCAGACTCTGACCTGGAAAACCTGGAGAAAACAGCGGCTGCAAACCAGGAGAAGATACAGGCGGCCATCAGCAGCGGCGTCGGCTCGATCAGCGGGAGCGTCAGTGGAGTGCGCGGGTCCATTGCATTGCTGCAGGAGACATTGAACGCATTGAAGGAAGAGAATGTGCAGCTGCAGGCGCAGTGCACCGCTGTTCTGGAGGGGCAGGGAACTCTGCAGAATACGATGGCGGCAGAGCGGCAGAATGTCGTTTCTTCGGTGGAAGCAGGGCAGTCTGAACAGGAGGATCGCATCATGGCCGCCCTCGATGAACTGTCGGATAGACTGGAGTCCTTTGGATCTGCGGAGAGTGCAGAGGTAGAGGATGAAATCAAGGAACTGCAGGATGTGCTGGAGAATAAGGATGCTGATTTGAAACAGCTGCAGCAGCTTCTGGAGGAACAGAATGGGCTGCTGCAGGAATATCAGAAATGTATGGATAATCAATCTCAGCTTTTGGAGGAACACGGAAAGCTTCTGAAGGATCTGTGGGACGCGAATGAAGAAAACAAGTTAAAAGAGCAACACCCATCGGAAACCACCCCGAAGGAGCCGGAACCTTCAGTTACAATCCCCGAAGATACGGACTCTCTGGGGGAGCAGGGCGGCGATGAGAATGCTGCCGAAAATGACACAGCAGATGACTTCACCGGCTCCGACCGTGAGGGCGAGGAACCATAGGGCACCGGGAGTTCCGTACGCATAGCGCAGGACAAGGGGAATGATAACACTGTTGGAAACCACAGGCGGAAGCGTGCAGAGAAAACGGTGTTTCCGAAGAAGATGTGTAAAGACTGCTCCGATCAATGTGGCGAGGGTACCGAACACGACATCGGGAAGCGCACTGCCAGTCAGAATATTGGCGAGGAGACAGCCGATGGTGACGCCGGGAATGGCGGCCGGGGTGAAAAAAGGAAGGACGGTCAGTACCTCGGAGAATCGAACCTGAATGGCACCGCTGGCAAGATCAAAGCCCGCTGCGAGCTGGGTCAGAACAATGTAGATTGCTGCGATGAGGGCTGCCTGTACACAGAATAATACCTTATGATTTTGATATGAATGCATGATAGATCTCCTTTAGTTTTGTGTGAGTGGGAAGGATGACAGCAGTTTGCAGGGCTGCTGTTAACACTCATGGTGAATCAATGAAATTATCTGGATCTGTTGTTTCGAAACAAGCGATACGTTATCACTGAAACCTTGCAAATGCAATATAAATGTAACATTTTTGCCTTCCGGTATTTCATGATGTACAATAAAACGGTCTTTATTCTTTGAATTTTGTCACCGTCATCTTGATTTTCGGATGGGGGATCAGTATGCGGTGTCGGGACATGGCAGATTTTACAGAAAGGTTTGATTGATACAGATATGAATTACGGAAGAGCGGGGCTGGCGAGACGTGCCAAGAGCCTGGATTCCAAGTCGGCAAAAAGGGTCAACAAGGCAGGACTGATCGTAGGTCTTTTGGCGTTCTTACTCATTGTCGGAGGGGTGAGCATCATCGGGTGTGCGGGATTGGGGGCCTTCAACGGAATCATTGATTCGGCCCCTGATATCAGCAACATTGATGTGACACCGACAGGGTACTCTACGTTCGTGTATGACTGCGAGGGAAACCAGACGGCAAAGCTGGTCTCTACAGATTCCAACCGTATCCCGGTCACCTTGGATATGGTGCCGGAGGATCTGCAGCACGCCTTCGTTGCCATTGAGGATGAGCGATTTTATCAGCATCCGGGCATTGACATTCAGGGAATTCTTCGTGCCGGTGTGATCGGAATTACAAGCGGTGACTTTTCGGAAGGAGCCAGCACCATCACACAGCAGCTTTTGAAGAACAGCGTGTTCACCGGGTGGACCGATGAGTCCTTCTCGGATTCCCTGCGGAGAAAGTTTCAGGAGTGGTATCTGGCAATTGAGCTGGAAAAGACCATGAGCAAGGATGATATTCTGCTGAATTACATGAATACCATCAATCTTGGTCACAACACTCTTGGCGTAGAGGCTGCGTCCAGGAGATATTTTGGGAAATCCGTCAGCAAGCTGAATCTGTCGGAGTGTGCCGTTATTGCCGGAATTACGCAGAATCCGAGCTACTATGATCCGATCAATTATCCGGAGCACAATGCAGAGCGGCGCAAGAAGGTCCTCAGCAATATGCTGGAGCAGGAGTGGATCACGCAGGAGGAATATGATGAAGCTCTGGCGGATGATGTGTACTCCCGCATTCAGGTGGTGGACAACAACACCGATGACAATGCCGTCAACTCTTATTTTGTGGATGCACTGACCGAGGAAGTGCTGGATGATCTGATGAACAAGGGGTATACCGAGACGCAGGCGTACACCCTTTTGTACAGCGGCGGATTGAATATCTATTCAA
>CAVAJA010000132.1:0-7260 GCA_963588615.1 Lachnospiraceae bacterium
GCGTAGCCCCTCTGGCCAGCCACATCGAGGATTTGCAACGCAAATTCGAGATGCGAGTGCTAAATAGATACGTATATCTAAGATATTTCAAAGCAAACCTGTCAGCTCAGAACAGTCATTATTATATACAAAAAAAACGGCAGATTGTTACAGCTTGACACAGATGCGGAATTGACTTATAGTCTCGTTCGTACGATTTCGGACATAATACATATCAGAGCACGTCCAGGCTGCGGGTTCCTGCGGGAATTCTGTACAGAACGGATCGATCTGCGAAAAGGAATACAGAATGCGGGAAGAGGTTCGAAACCCGGAGGGGCTTGCTCATAAAGAACTTGGCGGAGAGGTGAGGACAACTCTGTGCTATGACCAGCTGGTGGGGGAAACCGGCGCAATCTACCACGATATGTCGGTTGCATTGGGAATATCCGACAGCGTGAGCATGATTCTGTATACGCTTTGCTGTGAAAACGAGAGGTTATCTTTGCAGGCAATGTGTCGGCAGATGGGAATGAGCAAACAGACACTGAATTCATCCCTTCGGCATTTGGAACAGAAGGGAATGGTGCAGCTGGAGTCACTCAACGGGAAATCAAAATGTGCCGTTCTGACGGAGAAAGGGGAACGCTATGCCGTGCAGACGGCTATGAAGATCGTGCAGGCGGAAAAGAATGTTCTGGAAAACTGGCCGGAGAGGGATGTAAAGCAGTTCATTCAGCTTACGGAACGGTTCCGTGATGATCTTGCGCGGGAAGCACAGAAGCTGGAAGAAAAAATTCCGGCAAAATGAATGGCAGAGTAATTTTCTGCATGAACCAGGGGAAAGCAGCCGCTTTCCGAGCGGCTTTCGGTTGATTGACAGGGAGGGAATATGTCACATACGAAACAGAAAATTCAATTATCCGATCACTTTGGCTACAGCCGACTGCTGCGGTATACGCTTCCATCGATTGTCATGATGATTTTTACTTCCATTTACAGCGTTGTGGATGGATTTTTCGTGTCTAATTTTGCGGGGAAGGCGGCCTTCACCGCAGTGAATTTTATCATGCCGGTTCTGATGATTTTCGGCTGCGTGGGATTCATGTTCGGAACCGGAGGCGGGGCACTGATCGCCATGACAATGGGAATGGGGGATCGAAAAAGAGCAGATGAGCAGTTTTCCATGCTGATCTATGTCTCCATTGGCATTGGTATCCTGCTCGCGGTATTCGGAATCATGTTCCTTCCGCAGCTTGCTTCGCTGCTGGGGGCAGAGGGAGAATTGCTGGAAAACAGTGTTCTGTACGGAAGGATTATTACCTTTGCTGTGCCGGCCTTCATTCTGCAGTATGAATTTCAGTGTCTGTTCGCAACAGCGGAGAAGCCGAGATTGGGACTTATCGTGACAGTGGCGGCAGGAGTCACGAATATGGTTCTGGATGCGGTGCTGGTGGGCGGTTTCGGAATGGGACTGATAGGGGCGGCAGCGGCGACAGCGATCAGCCAGTGTGTGGGAGGTGTGATTCCTCTGGTTTATTTTGCAGACAAGCACAATGACAGCAGACTGCATCTGGTTCCGGCGGCACTTCGTCTGGGGGATCTGGGAAAGGTTTGTCTGAATGGCTCCTCGGAGCTTATGAGCAACATAGCGATGTCCCTTGTCGGAATCCTCTATAACTCACAGCTGCTGCATTATGTGGGGCAGGATGGAGTGGCAGCCTATGGCGTCCTCATGTACGTCAGCATGATTTTTCAGGCGATATTCATCGGATATGCGGTGGGAGGAGCCCCCATTGTCAGCTATCATTACGGGGCTGGGACAGAGGGAGAGCTGCGCTCTCTTCTGCGGAAAAGCCTTCGGGTGATCTTCGTGACAGCCATCGTTATGTTCGCGGCTGCGGAGTTGATGGCAGACCCTCTGGCCAGGATTTTTGTCGGTTACGATGAGGAACTGATGAAACTGACGCATCATGCATTTCGTCTTTATTCCTTTTCGTTCCTGATGTCAGGATTTTCGATTTACGGATCTTCGTTCTTTACCGCCTTGAACAACGGATTGGTCTCGGCGTTGATCTCATTTTTACGTACATTAGTGCTCCAGTGTGCGGCAGTGTGGATTCTGCCGATTTTCCTTGGGGTTGACGGAATCTGGATTTCCATTCCGCTTGCAGAAGCGCTGGCATTGGTCGTCACAGGGTATTTCTTAGTTACAAAAAGAGAGCAGTATCACTACGCATAGGCAGCGCCTCCGGTATATCTGACGGCGAATCACGGGACAAGGACAGCTATTTTTTGCGGCTGTCCTTATTTTTATAGCGATAATAGAGAAGTCCTGCAGCGGATAAGATTCCGGTGATCACAAGGACGAGAAGAAAGCTTCCGTAATTGCGGCTTCCCAGCGCGGTGCCGCCGAGAGCGGTGAGGTAAATCGCAGGAAAGCGTGCGATGGCGGTGATGAAGATCCACTTTGTCCAGGAGAGATCTGTCAGACCGGCAGCATAGGAAATCAGATCCTTCGGCGTGCCGGGAATGAGGAAGAGCAAAAAGAGAATTCCCTCGAGCTTTTCACCGGAGTGGAGGATAGGAATCGAGGAGAACTCCTCTTTCGAGAAGAACATCTCGGCAAATCGCCGGCCGATTTTCCTTGTGAGGAGAAATACCAGAAGGCTCCCCGCGGTCATGGCAAGGTCACAGATCAGTGCACCGCGGAGAGCACCGTACAGATAGCCGGCGGCGATCTCAAAAGGTCCTCCGGGCACGACGGCGGCCAGAATCTGCAGAATGACCAGCAGCATGTAGATCAGTACACCCCAAACGCCCTGACTCTGAATATAAGACTCAACGGTGCCGGCATCCCCTGCCACTTTGAAGAGAGGAATGCCGACGATGAGCATAATGGCAGCCATTACGGCAATCACCAGTGCCATGAGAATCATCCCTCTGGCCCTTGCGGACATTCTGCCGATGCGTCTTATAAAATCATTTCCGGAATGGTGAATCATCTTTACCTCCGTTCACACCATTTTCCCCTCAGAAGATCAATCGGAATGACTGCTTCATTATAATGGATAATGAAATTCTGTTTTATAAAAATATTGGGAAATCTTTGGATCCTTCACAGCCTGAATGCTTGAATAATAGGGCGTAAGGATGCATCATTCAGGACAGGAAAATAGAGAAAAGAGCAGAGACATGTTTTGGATCAATTCTTTAGGAGGAAACATGAAAAAATCAATGATACTGGGAATAGCCGGCTCTTTTTTCTTTGCATTTACATTCATACTGAATCGGAGTATGAATCTGGGCGGCGGGGACTGGATGTGGAGCGCGGCACTCCGTTATCTGTTTACGCTGCCGATGGTCGGAATTCTGATCCTTCCGGGAGGCGGAATACGGAAGGTCTGGACAGAAATCCGAAAGAAACCGGCGGCGTGGCTTTTGTGGAGCACGGTGGGATTCGGGATGTTCTATGCGCCGCTTACGCTGGCGTCCGCCTACGGAGAGTCATGGCTGGTGGCATCCTGCTGGCAGATGACGATCGTGGCGGGAGTACTGCTCACGCCGTTATTCGGGAAACCCATCCCGGTGAAAAATCTGCTGCTTTCTTTGCTGATCCTGCTGGGAATATTCATGATACAGGTGCCGAATCTGGAGAACGTAAGAGGCGGACAGACGGCAGAGGCGTTGATCCCCATCGTGATTGCGGCCTTTTCCTATCCTCTGGGAAACCGCAAAATGATGGAAGTCTGCGAGAACAGACTCAGTACGCTGCAGCGGGTATTCGGCATGACATTATGCAGCATGCCGTTCTGGCTCCTTCTTTCTGCGGCAGCATACGAAAGGGTGGGGCTGCCGTCCCGGGGGCAGGCGCTGCAGTCGGTTATGGTTGCGCTGTTTTCCGGCGTGGTAGCAACCGTTTTGTTTTTCAGAGCGACGGATCTGGTGCGGCATGATCAGAAAAAACTGGCATTGATTGAGGCAACACAATGCGGAGAGGTGCTGTTCACGCTGCTTGGCGGTGTCCTGATTCTGGGTGACAGCGCTCCGGCAGCGATCGGCTTTGCGGGAATTTTCCTGATTGCGGCAGGAATGGTGCTGAACAGTCTGGTGTCGTCTAGAAAAAGGTGAACGTTCGCTGTCTCAAAGAGCAGGTATTTGGGACAATTCCACTCATTTAAGAGACCATTTAAATTCTTCGTGTAATATTTTCTCATTTGCTGCGTACACATACACATGAACAGTTTGCATACCGCTGCTGCAGAACCGGATGCTGCTGAACATTTAACGAAAGAGAGGATGAGCAGGGTCGATGACCTGATGGAAAGAAAGGAATCCAAAAATGAGAAAATTTACAGATAAGATGAAGAATATGGCATGTGCTGCGGCAGGAGTTCTGACGGCAGTATCTCTGGCAGCGGCCCCGTTGGCTGTGAATCTATCGACTTACGCCAAGGAGATTCAGCCGCAATATCAGGCGCAGACCTGTTCTGTGAGTATGGACACGGACGAAGAGGGATATCCGATTTTCTATCCGGGTGAATATATCACGAACGATTCCGGTGAGACAGCTTATTTAGTCTTCATTAATCCGACCACGGGCGACTACATCATCGTCACGGTGCCGGCCGGCGATGATTACGAGCTTCTGTATACGGAATCTGTTTCCGGAACCTCGGTGTCGACGCCGTCCTACTGGATCTGCGTTGAGAGCGAAGACAACGGTTATTATTTTGTTCCGAATGCCTAAGAAAGAGGCAGGGAACAGCACGTAAACGAACACAACATAAGATGATGCAGCGATTTCGTCCATTCCGGACAGCTGCGCGAAAATAACGGAGGAAAATTAAAATGTCAAAGTTTGTATTGATTCATGGTGGATGGAGTGCTTCTTGGGTTTGGGACAGGAATGTCAAGGCACTGGAAAACAACGGAGAGAATGAGGTAATTTGTCTTGATCTGGTGGGACATGGAACGAATGCCCCGGAAAGACTGGAACATGTCGGATTGAAGGATCATGTCGACTATATTGAAAATGAGATATCCAAAATGGACGGGAAGGTGATTCTCGTCGGGCACTCAATGGCCGGAATGATCATCTCGCAGGTTGCTGAGGATATGGGGGATAAGATTGAGAAGCTGGTCTATTTTACTGCGTTCCTCCCGCATGAAGACGGGCAGAATATGATACCGTTCATTGAGCTGGATCCGTGGACACTGGTCGGTCCCCATACAGCGATTCCGCTGCCGAACGGTCTTCTGAAATTCAATCCAAGATATCTGCGCAACACAGGATTCAACATCGCAGACGATGAAACCTATGCATTTGCGGTTTCTCATTTGGGACTTGAGAATCCGACCCTGTGGGGAGATCCTGTTCATATATCGGAAAAGTTTCACAATGTCCCTAAATATTACGTGCATACACTGAAGGATAATTGCTGCACCTATTATCAACAGCGCTGCATGGTTCATGATGAACCGATGATCAAAGAATATTATATTGACTGTGATCACTTTGGCATGCTCAGCAAGGCAGAGGAACTGAATGAAATTCTGCTGGACGTTGCGGCGAATGTTGTTCCGGAATAACGGCAGGAACAGCGAATCGGGCATGAAAAAAGGAAGCCTTTTGGGGGCTTCCTTTTTTCATGCGGCGGCAGCAGCAGAATCAGGACTTCCTTCGGTCTCTTCGAAAGATCGGGAGATACAGGATTCCAATTGCGAGCATGGCCAATCCGGCGAGAATTCCAAGATACAGATACCACTGCCACAATTGTGTCAGCTGCACATGGATGGGCGGCTGATAGGTAAAAAAGAAGTTTGTCGTGTATTCTACACTGATGAGCTGACCATCTTCATAAGTCGGAACGGCAAATGCCGAGTTCAGATAAAGGGAGAGGAATCCAAGCGAGAACACAAAGGCCAAGCTGGAGAAGTAGTGCCTTGACAGAATGTGTACCTGACCGGATTGATAGATATAAAGTCCGAGAATTGCCAGCATGACGTGATACAGGAAGTACTGGTAGGCCAGCGGTGTCGTGAAGGATTGTTCCGGCACCACGCTGCCGGAAAAGATGGACGGGATGGCGATGGCACACAGAGCCCCCAGAAGGCAGGACGGATACATAAAGGCCAGAAGTGCAGTCCTGAATCTGCTGTCGTCGGCAAAGCGCACATAGAAAATGAACAGAATCTGAATGGAGCACAGATGAAACGGCAGGTGCTGCAGCTTCATATACGGATACAGGCATGTGCCGTCGGCAGACGGAACCAGGCTGATGACGCTGAATACCTTCGTCAGTTCCGAGAGGATTGCTGCGGCACAGCACAGGTTCAGCACCTTTTTCAGCGGGGGATTTTTCCGGCGAAGCATCCATGTACAGAAGACGAACAAGACAGCGCAGAGGGCAAGCCATAAAAGATGATAAATTGAAAACATTTCCGTTCTCCAATCAACAGGGGTATAGTAATGGCATCTGATGGGCGGCATCCTGAATCTGCAGACACATCTACGCTATTGTATAGCGGTTCAGGGGAAAAATCATCCGGTGAATGTCATCGCCTTTTACATTTTGACGACGCCCTGCCGTTCGGCGGGCGTCTTTCCTGCGGCGAAAGTGATACGCTTTATGAAGATCGTAACATTATCTGATTATCTGAAACGAGAATATGGGCAGAAGATGTATAAGCTGAGTCTTTCTTCGGGCTGCACCTGCCCCAACCGTGACGGGACACTCGGCACGGGCGGCTGCAGTTTCTGCTCAGAAGGGGGATCCGGGGAGTTTGCGGAAAAGGCATCCTCTTTGACAGAGGTGGATGCGGCAATCGCGCGTGCCGTCAAAAGGGTTGAAGCCAAGCTGCCCGGGACAGCGGAGGGAAGCAGGCGAAAATACATTGCCTATTTTCAGTCCTACACCAATACGTACGGAGACACAGAGTATCTGCGATCCCTTTATATAAGGGTGGTGCAGCGGGAGGACATCGCAATTCTGTCTGTTGGGACGAGACCGGACTGCATCGGAAGAGAGCAGCTGCAGATGCTCTGTGAGCTGAATGCAAGAAAGCCTGTCTGGGTGGAGCTGGGACTGCAGACGATCCATGATAAGACCGCGGAGCGGATTCACAGGGGCTACGAGACGGCGGTGTTCCGTGACTGTTATCGTCAGCTGAAGGCGGCAGGATTGACTGTTATCGTGCATGTGATTCTGGGACTTCCGGGAGAAAGTCGGGAAGATATGCTGGACACGGTTCGTGAACTTGCACTGCTGCAGCCTCCTC
>CAVAJA010000133.1:0-5077 GCA_963588615.1 Lachnospiraceae bacterium
CATGACGGTTCAGGACTGCGTGTTCCTGAACACGGATCGTGGTCTGCGAATTAAAACGCGAAGAGGCAGGGGACAGGATGCCGTTCTCGATGAGATCACGTTTGCGCATATTCGGATGGATCATGTAAAGACTCCCTTTGTTGTGAATTGTTTCTATTTCTGCGATCCGGACGGACACACGGAGTATGTGCAGACGAAGGAAGCGCTTCCTGTGGATGAGAGAACGCCGGAGGTTCGGCACCTTGTTTTCCGTGACATCGATGCCTCAAACTGTCATCTGGCGGCGGCATTCATGTATGGGCTCCCGGAGCGGAAAATTCAGTGCGTCGAGGTGGAGAATATAAAGGTCAGTTACGCGCCTGAGGCACAGCCCGGACAGATCGCAATGATGGAAGGAATTGAGGAAAGGTGTCATGTGGGCATCTATGCCAACAATATTGAGACACTGGTGCTGAAAAATGTAGAAATTACCGGTCAGGACGGGGAGCCGGTTACGGCAGAAAATGTGGATCACCTGATTCGCGAATAGGCGGCGAGCAGGCGGCAGGAAGGGACAACAGATGCCGGTTACGATTAAAGATATTGCAAAACGGGCAGGAGTTTCATACTCGACCGTGTCGAGAGCATTGAATAATGTCGGAGCAGGAAGGTCGGAGAATCGACAGAGAATTCTGGATATTGCGAAGGAGATGGGCTACATTCCCAATCAGGCTGCTATCCATTTGAAAATGTCCCGCTCCTATACCATCGGCGTCTACTTTTCGACGATCAGCAAGATGACTTCACCGTTTGTCCTGCACGATGTTCTGACGGGAGTTTATGATGTGGTGGGGAGCCGCTACAATGTCGTGGTCAAGGGTATTGATATGCATCAGAAGGGGGATCTGAATCCCAGCTTCTATGACGGGATCGTCCTGCTGTCACAGAGATCGGAGGACAGTAAATTCATCGATGAGGTGCTGGAGAAGGGTATCCCCATGGTGGCAATCTGCCGCATCATCCCCTACAACGTCCCCAACGTTGTGACGGATGAAGCCAAGGCGATGGAACGGGGGATGGACTACCTTCTGGATCGCGGACACAGGAACATCGCTGTGATCGAAGGCATACCGGGATTGGATTCCACCACCCTTCGCCACATCGGATGGCGCAACTCCATGCTCAAGCATGGTCTGAATCCGGATAAGATTCACACGGAGACGGGAAATTATCGATATGACAGCGGCTATGAGGCGGCGAAGCGAATCCTGGATCTGGATCCGCTGCCCACCGCAATCTTGTGCTTTAACGATGAGATGGCGTTTGCGTCGAAGGCTGCAGCAGCAGAGAGAGGACTGGAGGTGCCGAGGGACCTTTCCCTGATCGGCTTCGACAACTGGAATATGTCTTCCTACGGCAACATGAAGCTGACGACGATCGAGCGGAACATGGGAGATCTTGCAAGAGAAGGGACAAAAATCCTTCTGAGGCGGATGGAGTCCGGGATCATCGACAATGCACGGGTGTATCTGGACAACAGGATGGTCGAGAGAGAGACGGTGAGGGATCTGAGAGAAGATGCAGACCGATCCTGAGCACCGGCAAAATCAGCAGACAGCGCACTTTTTCAAAGAAAGGTGCGCTGTCTTTTTTTGCAATCGTTTGTCGCCACAAGAAAAATTCGCGGAATGCAGAGCTTGCGCAGTGAAGCGTTTTTGAAATTTTCAGGTGGCGTCGATCTGAAGAAAATATTTTCTGTATGCAAGGGGGGTTATCCCCTCTCTTTTTTTGAATGTCCGGATGAAATAACTGCTGCTGTTGAATCCACAGCGCTCAGCGATTTCGGCAATTGGAATCGATGTGCAGCGCAGCATGGATTTTGCACTGGATAGGCGCAGTGTAATCATGTATTCTGCCGGACTGAAGCCTGTCTGCGTCTTGAATGAATGAGCCAGATAGAATTTGCTGATATTGAGATAGCTGCATAATTCATCGAGAGAGAGAACATCACTCATGTGTTCCTCCATGTAGGACATGGCATTTCGAATGAGAGGGGTCTTAACAACGGGAGAACTCTGACTGCCCTTTCGAAGAGAAATCAGGAATTGTGAACACATGTTTATGATATCGGTGGAGCATTGAATGGAATCGGAAATATTCAGATTTCTGTGGCAGTAATCGTAGATTCGCTGAAAGAAATCTTTTGGAATATCCGTGGTGTTGACATCCCAATTCTCCATGATGTTGTTGAGATAGCCGTCAATGCCGGTCCCGCAGAAATGAATCCAGTACAGCTCCCAGTTCTGATTTGCTGCACTGTAATAAGAATGAAGATCATTGCAGTCCAGGATAACAGAGCAATGCTCTGGGAGAGAAACCCTCTTGCCGTGATATTCGACAACGCCTTCTCCACTGTTGGTGTACAGGAGAAGGTAGCTGTGCAGACCGCTTCTGTGAATGACGCTGTAATGGCTGTCGGCATAGTAGTGTCCCATGCACTGCACATACATAAATTTTTGACGGATTTCCTGTGAAGGAGTCAAATCCTCGGTCCAGGATCCTTTTTTTAAATTCGAATAAGGGATAACCGTTCTCATCTTGTCTGCTTTCCTTTGTGGGAAATTACGGAGGAATAATTCTATTGTATTCGGACGGAATACGGAAAGCAAGATAGTTATATTTATTGCGCAAGACGGATGGATGACGCAGAGAAGAAAAGATGGTAATCTTTGAACATGCGATGGATGTGCACAAAAATAATAGCTAAACTCAAAAAAAGATGTGCAAATCCAATGAATGGAACGAAAATAAGAAGCAGACTGTGCGACAAAATGCAAAAATCAGGGGAGGGGACTTGAAATGCACAAAAAGAGCAAAAAGATGTTAGCGATTGCGATGACGGGGGCCATGGCGATATCTATGCTGACGGGCTGCGGAGATTCTTCAGGATCATCTGCGGATACAGCTGCCGCAGAGACTTCTTCAGAAGCAGCTTCTTCGGAGGAAGCGATTACCCTTACGATCTGGGATTGGGATTCTACTTTCTCAGAATACATGACAGATTATTATACGCAGTCGCATCCGAATGTAACATTTAACTTTGTGAATGTTGCCAGTACCGATTACTTCCAGAAGCTGCAGGGAGCTCTTTCTTCAGGCGAAGGAGTTCCGGATATCATTCTCTGTGAAATGGGATATCGGGGGAAGGTCTTTGACCTCGGCATTCTGGATGATCTCACGCAGGCTCCTTACAATCTGGATTCCTCAGAAATGTATGATTTTGCAGTGAGCCTTGGATCGGATAAGAACGGCACATTGATGGGGGTGGAACAGCAGGTTTGCCCCTCCGGTCTTGCCTACAGACGGGATCTGGCTAAGGAGTATTTCGGAACAGATGATCCTGCAGAGCTCGAGGCCATGTTCACGGATTGGGATTCGTTCATCGAAGCAGGCAAAGAGGTTCAGGAAAAGAGCGGCGGATCCGAATATATGCTGCCGGGTGTTGCAACCTGTGCATTTTACATTCTGAGGAATCAGGACTGTGCGGAATATATTACAGATGACACAATTGATATTACATCGAGATATTCTGATGACGTCAATACATTGTCGGAGATGATGGCGGCCAATATCATCATGCCGGGTGACTCTGAGACGACGATCGCGGATGGATTTGCCAAGGGGGCTTTCATTTTCTATCCGTGTGCACCCTGGGTTGAGAAATGGTACATCTCTGCCAATGATCCGGATGGCAGCGGGAACTGGGGGTTGATGGAATGCCCGGGCGGCGGATTCACATTCGGTGGAACCTCTGTCGGTGTTTATAAGGACAGTCCGAACAAGGAAGCTGCATGGGATTATATCCGCTATACCTATTGCGACGGAGAAGGTACGAATGAAGCTTATGAACAGTTCGGCTTCATGTCCGGCTTCAAGTCCTGCTACGGAGGCGATTCGGTATATCTCGGAACCAGTGAGTATGATGAGTTCTTCGGGGGAGAAGAGCTCGGTGCGAAGTATAAAGAAATTATGGAAAATGGCCTGAAAGGACAGATTCAGACAACAAATGAGGCAAATGTTGTAAGTGCAATCAGCATCGTGGGTGCGGCCTATGACAACGATCCGACCATGACTGCCGACGAGGTTCTCCAGAGTCTCATTTCGGAGACACAGGGATTGTGCTCTGATGTCACGGTGAAGTGATAGAGAGAGGATCTGTTTTAAGCATTTGCGTATGCGGGGGACACCGGGAGGTGTCCCTTTGTCATAAAACCGCTTCTGACCATGGGAATGACAACTGGAGGGGATCATGAAACACAAAACTTCGAAAAAGAGAATAACCGGGAAGCGGGTGTGGCCGTATTTATTCTGCGTTCCGTTCATTTTTTGTTTTCTGGCATTTAGCTTGTATCCAACTATTTATTCATTTGAGGTTTCGCTGAATGACTGGAATGGATTTGGGGACAAAGTGTTCACCGGGCTGAATAACTATATAAAAATATTCACCAACGATCCGCTGTATTGGAAAAGCTTCCTGAATACTGCAATTCTGATGATCTTTTCCACGCCGACAACTGTCTTCTTCGGACTGCTTCTTGCCTATGTTCTCTATGGACTGTACAGGTCAAAGCGGTTCTTTCAGACCACAGCATTTTATCCGTATGTCATCACGCCGGTCGCGATCGGCTTTATCTTTTCTTATCTGTTTGACTGGCAGACCGGCTTCGTGAACAAGCTTCTTACCTCGCTGGGAATTCTGAAAGAACCGTTCAATTATCTTCAAAGTGGTCCTGCCATTAAGTTGATCATTGTACTGATGATTATTTGGAGATACCTGGGATATTATGCGATGCTGTTTCTTGCATCGATGACATCCATTTCTCCGGAAATCTACGATGCAGCGAAGGTAGACGGTGCAACTTCTTTTCAGACATTCTGGCGAATCACAGTTCCGATGCTGCGGAACACAATCACATTTCTTTCCATTACCTCTGTGATCGGCGGCTTGAAAATGTTTGAGGAACCAATGCTCCTTTTCAGTGGATGGAGCAATGCCTTTGCCGGGACAACCGGAGGACCTGGCAACGCGGCATTGACC
>CAVAJA010000134.1:0-3052 GCA_963588615.1 Lachnospiraceae bacterium
TATAAATCGGTTACTTCGTGATGGATATGTTCCCTCAAACAGGCAAAGCAAAAAACAGGGCTGATATGTTCCCACAAACGGACGAAAGCCTAAAAATGAGTTTGATATGTTTGCACAAACAAGCAAAACGGGAAAATGTGTCATTACAATCAATACTGTCAGCTCAAGCCATGGGGAACCGGTGCGATTGACGAAATCAGTTCCCGCATCTGGTGCAGTCATTGCATTTAAATCCGGAGATGTTTTAATAGGCAACATTCGTCCATATCTCAAAAAAATATGGTTAGCTGACTGCGATGGTGGAACAAATGGAGATGTGCTGGCGGTTCAGATTAATGACCGCAGTTCTCTTAGGAAGTGCGGACGATAAGTCCTCGTTCCATGGATCACCAATGGCTTATACAACCGGACAGAAAGAATGGAAAATTACATGGCCGATGGAGCATGATCGCTTCATCGGTCTTTTTGTTATAATTGAACCTATATTCAGATGATTTTTGAAATGATGTACATTCTAATGTCGGTCGATAGGAATATTATGCCTTTAAGAATACATCAGTGAGGTAAGGAACTATATGTTAGGTGCAATTATTGGAGATACCGCAGGATCCAGATTTGAATGGGAGAATCACAAGAGTAAGGATTTTGAGCTGCTGACATACTCATGCTCGCTTACCGATGACAGCATCATGACGCTCGCAATTGCTAAGGCAATTTTAAGCAGCAAGGAGGACTATTCCGACTTAGCTGCTCTTGCAATCCGGTATATGCAGCAGCTTGGTAGGCTTTACCCCTATGCTGGGTATGGTGGCAGCTTTGCTCGGTGGCTTAAGGATTCGAATCCAAAGCCGTACAACAGTTATGGAAATGGTGCAGCAATGAGAGTGAGCCCTTGCGGTTTTGCTGCAAAGAGCATTGATGATGCAAAGAAGATGGCGCGTGCAGTCACGAATGTGACCCACAATCATCCGGAGAGTATCAAAGCTGCGGAGGCAGTAGCATCCGCTATTTTTATGGCTCACTCCGGAAGCAGCATGCTGGAGATCCGCGACTACATCGAGAAGAACTATTACAAAATCGATTTCACGTTGGACGGTATCCGCGAAGGCTATACATTTGATGTGTCTTGCCAGGGGAGTGTTCCGCAGGCCTTTGAGGCATTCTTTGAATCTACCGGGTTTGAAGACACAATCCGCAACGCAGTCTCTATTGGAGGAGACAGCGATACGATTGCTGCAATTGCCGGTGGTATGGCTGAAGCATATTACGGCATTCCGGCTGAGCTGAGAAAACACGAGCTGACGTTTATGGATAAAAAACAGCTCGAGATATTGAATGCTTTTGAAGCACGGTACGGTTTGGTTGTGGAAAAGCAAGCGGGAAAGGATATCACAAGGCCGGTGTCCTTTACTCCGGAAGAAACAAAGACATCCAATCGAGAAGAGTCCATGGTGGCAGCTGTTGATGCTGCTGATCAAGCAGTGTATGTTGTAACCTAAAAGTACCGAAAAGGAGGATTATCGCAACCTTCCGCAAAAGACAAAGAAGCAGAAGAAGTATTATCGTCAGGCTCAAAAAAAGGCGGCTCGTCAAGCTGGGAATCGTGTGGATCAGATTTTATCCAACATAGACAACCTGAGCCATGATTGGAAAATCTACTGATGGGTGGAATCTAAGGTGAAGAGACAAGGAACATAATCGTGCATTGTTACCCATCGAGTGAAAAGAAGAAAATCGACAAATGCGTAGCATTGAAGATGCGGTGTTGAACATTGTATGTAACGTACTCAGCACTCACAAAGTGAGTGCGCAGCCTGACCGCCTCGCAGACAGTTCTGGGGGATTGGTGGCTACCCTCAACAAGCGAATTGGCCATTTGTACGGCAAAGGGCACTGCTTACCGATAGTATATAGAGGCTTTGATTGTTTGTATCGGGAGAACGGGAAGATTATGATCAAAATGTTATTCGTCTGCCACGGCAGGCCGCTCTGATTCGCTGCATATCTGGAAGATGCCGGCATAACGCGGCATATTTGAACAAAAAGGCACATTCCATGAGTCTGCCGATGTACAAGCCCCGGCAACTACGCCCGAAACGTCAGCTCTACGAATGTGCCCATTCGAAAGAGGAACAGCCCACGCTGCGGCCAGGTTGCTTTCTATGAGAACGCAGAGCTGGATATCCCTCTTTAAAAGGTAAGTGTATTGGCTCGATTTTGCATGGTCAATATTGAAATAATAAAAAACCAAGCCACTCCGAAATTACCGGCTCATATTGCCCGACCATCTCAGAAGGCTTGGCTTAAAAGAAGGTGTGGATTCGGCCACGCAAGGGTCGATCTCAAACGAGAAAGTTGCCTTGAATCCTTCTTTTATGGTTGCTCCTGTGGCTGGAAGTGCGGACGACAAGGCCTCATCCCATCGATCACTAGGGCTCTAAGTGGCAGTTTATAGCAAGACAAGGAGAGGAGCAGACTTTTTTAGGTGGCAGGCTGCTGGAGTATGATCGCTTTCCCGGCTTTTTTATGCTGTGGTTATATTTGACTATAAAAGCACGCCATCAGTAATGGCCAATGTCGACGAAGACCGTGACCCTCACGTCCGAAACCGCACGTCTAGTCAACATGCCTGATGGAGGTGCTTTGCGGTCCGCAGGAGAGGGCTTGACATGAGTCGTGCGGACAGAAAGTACAAGGATATAACGGCCAAGCAGAAGCTTCGCATTGCCAATAAGACCTATGAGGCTTATCGCAAATTTTATCTGGAGCAGGGCTCTATGCCGGATGATGCAGCAGCGCGTAGCATTTATGAGAAGCTGTTTCAGTCTGTGCTGTCGTTGGCACCGAAGACGTTATTTGAGGAGTTCGAAGCGGTCTGCCGGAAACGGGCGTCGAAGTACGAAGAACGGATTCAGGCGGATATTGCGAATGGAATCATGCTGGAGTCCCTGAAGGAAAAGAAACGGAAGAAGACACCGGAGGAGAAGCTGGAGATCCAGAAGAAAAAGAATGCGGAGCGACGGAAGCGCAGGAAACAGAAGAAGGCCGAGGC
>CAVAJA010000135.1:0-3047 GCA_963588615.1 Lachnospiraceae bacterium
TGGTTCCGAAAATGCTCTCTTTCTCTCTCTTCAGAACCGGCGCATCACCGTGCGTGCCGTGGAAAAACTGGTAAAAAAATATGCTTCCCGCGTGACCACGCTTAAAAAAATCACACCGCACAAGCTTCGCAGCACCTATGGCACCAGCTTGTATCGGGAAACCGGAGACATCTATCTTGTTGCCGATGTTCTGGGACATAAAGATGTCAATACCACGCGCAAACATTATGCGGCACTTGAAGAAGACAGACGTCGCGGTGCCGCCAATGTTGTTCATTTGCGCGAGGATTGATTTAAAAATTCATCCAGCCGTCGGAAAATTATTCGTCATTTTGTTCAAAGAAAGTTTGATGGTACGTAAGATTTCTGGTTGATTTGTTCCTGCTCCGCTCGTAAGATGTATGTGTGCGGCGAAAGCAGGCTGCAGTACCGGAATGATAAAAATGAATGCCGGAAGGACAAAAACGTAAAAAGGAGTAATCAATGGATCTTCGCAAGGAAAATGCATGGAATAAATTGAAGAAATTCGGACAGGAACATGCGCTGCAGTATTACGACCAGCTCACGGAAACGCAGAAAGACGCCCTTTTATCGCAGATTGAGGAGATGGATTTTTCTGTCACGGGTTATGTCGGGCATCAGGATCAGCTCCCCGCAAGGGGCATGATCACGCCTCTGAAGGCGATGGAACTCTCCGAGATCAAGGAAAACGAGGAAAGCTATCATACGCTGGGACTCTCTAAGATTCGGGAAGGACGGGTTGCTGCTGTTCTGCTGGCAGGAGGCATGGGAACACGTCTTGGATCGGATGCGCCAAAATGCATGTATGATATCGGCAAAACGCATCCTGTTTACATCATGCAGAGACTGATTGAAAATGTGATGGATGTAGTAAAAGAAGCCGGTGTCTTCGTTCCCTTCTTTATCATGACGAGTGATAAGAATCATGATGCCACCGTTTCCTTTATGGAGGAGCATCAGTATTTCGGATATGATCCGGATAAAATTTATTTTTTCCGTCAGGACATGGCTCCTGCAACAGATTACAGCGGAAAGGTATATATGGAATCTCCGTTCCAGATTGCATCCTCGCCCAACGGCAACGGCGGCTGGTTCAGTTCCATGGCAAAGGCAGGTTTTATTGAGAAGCTTCATGAGCTGGGCATAGAATGGCTCAACTGCTTTGCCGTGGACAACGTACTGCAGCGCATCTGTGATCCTACTTTTATCGGTGCAACCATTTCCGGCAATTATGCAAGCGGAGCGAAATGCGTGCGCAAGGTCGCCCCGGATGAGAAGGTCGGTGCTATGTGTCTGGAAGACGGGAAGCCTTCTATCGTGGAGTATTATGACATGACTCCCGAACTCCTTTCTGCTGTAGACGAGAAGGGCGATCCTGCCTATAATTTCGGCGTTATCCTGAATTATCTGTTCCGTGAGGATAAGCTGGAAGAAATCATGAATGATAAACTGATGCTCCACATCGTAGAGAAGAAAATTCCTTTTATGGATGCAGACGGAAATCTGGTAAAGCCTGAATCTCCCAACGGCTATAAATTTGAACAGCTGATTCTGGATATGGTTCACGAGATGGATTCCTGCCTTCCTTATGAGGTAGAACGTTCCTACGAGTTTGCACCGATTAAGAACAGAACCGGCGTTGATTCTGTAGAATCCGCCAGGCGTCTGTGTGAACAGAACGGAATTCTGCTGTAGCAAAAGGTGATTTCTTATATTGGGAACATCTGTTCGAAAAACCGGTCTTTTGTTCTCTTCGGGCAGTCAATTGGAACAGGCAATGATTGTGAATGGGATCTGCAGCAAAACCCCCGACGGTATGGGTTACCGTCGGGGGTTTGCCGTATGGATTGGGTATAGGATCTATATGATCGACAGGGCACGTGTATCTGCTGCCGGATCAAGCAAATGCAAACGGATTGAATGGATATCTCAGAATCTGTAGTCCACCGAGTAATACGGCAGAATGATATAGTTCCCGGGAGCAATTTTCAGAACATCTGATCCCTCTGTCGGAAGGTGATTGATGCGTTGAACCTCCCGCATATAATCATGCATATCTTTGTAGTGTGCGCCGTCCGCGTATTCCTCCATTTGAGTCTGAAGCTCGTTTACGTCTGTAACCAGTACACTTTTGTAGTATTTGTACTCGCGGCGCCCCGCTTCATCCGCATGGGAAGTCAGTCCGAATATTGCAAAGACCAGAACAAACATCACTACGCCAGATAAAATCAGTCTATGCGTATGTCCTCGATTCTCCGTCTCCCAGATCGTTGTATTCCGGCGTCGATAGCCTCTTTCCTGATCGCGAAATTGCATTGCATTTCGTATATTACGAACACCGGTATTCATCCGTCCCCCTCTCCTGCTCTCTGCATACAATGCATTTTTTAAGCAGCAAACATATGTTCGTTCGATAGAAAAGAGTATATCGAACGTGCATTCGTCTGTCAACACATTCGAACATATTTTCGATTTTAAATTCCACGGACATCTGCACCGCAGCGTCCTTTTTACGCTCAAACTGCAGCAAGTGCTTTTCCATTTGTCATTCGAATGTAAGTTCGGTATAATACTGGAAGAATCTCTTTAAGACTTGGAGTGCCGACAGAAAGGCCGACAGAATATGAGAAAAACCATTACTGCGAAGCAACAGGAAATTTTGAATTTTATTAAAGACCAGATTCTGGAAAAGGGTTATCCGCCTGCTGTCCGGGAGATTTGTGATGCGGTTCATCTAAAGTCTACCTCTTCCGTTCACTCTCACCTGGAGACTCTCGAACGCTGCGGTTACATTCGAAGAGATCCCACGAAGCCCAGGGCCATCGAGATCTGTGATGATAATTTTTATATGCTCCGCACAGAGACGGCGTCACTCCCCGTGGTTGGACAGGTTGCGGCCGGCGAGCCGATTCTTGCAGAGCAGAACATTGAAAGTTATTTTCCGATTCCTGCGGAATATGTCCCGAGCGGTGAGTCTTATGTTCTGAAGGTTCATGGCTCTTCGATGATCAACGCCGGTATTATAG
>CAVAJA010000136.1:0-12586 GCA_963588615.1 Lachnospiraceae bacterium
GTGGTGATTCTGTCGAAGCCGAGGAACTTCGTGAAGAAGAAGGAAGCCCTTCGTCCGATCTACACCGGTCTGTGCAGGCAGTATCCTAAGATTGTAGAGCTGCTGAATGAGCGACACATCAATTATGCCAAAGACTTTCAGCGGATTTTCGAACTGGAAAAGGAAGGAAAGGCCTTTGTTTTCGCGCCCAGCAAGGCACTCCCCATGAGCACCTATGCCATGAAGGAGGCGGACAATCAGCGTCTCTATGAGCTGGGGCTGCAGGACTATATGGTCCTGCGGACAGGGCTGAAGCAGTTCATGGAATGTGAACACGAACGACAGCAATGAAGAATTGCTGCAGGGAGATACGAAAAGGCAGGTAAGAATACCTGCTGCCATCTGTAACGAAGAGCAAAATCCTGCGTATCCATATGCGTGCGTTGGAAAGACCGACACACGAAGACATGCTGTTCATAGATGCGCCGGATGACCGGCCGATGAGAGAACACGGGAAAACGTGTTATGCGGAATGGATCCTGTGGTGATCCATGGTTCCTTCAGGGAGAGAGGAGAGTTAACAGATGCTGCAGAAAATGATTACCTTTGCTGTGCCGTGCTACAACTCGGCAGAATATATGCGTCATTGTGTCGATACACTGCTTTGTGCAGGTGAGCAGGCAGAGATTATCCTTGTGGACGACGGTTCTGTCAAGGATGACACGCCTGCCATCTGTGATGAGTATGCAGCCAAATACCCCACCATCGTGAAAGCCATTCATCAGGAAAACGGCGGACACGGCGCGGGAGTGAACCAGGGGCTGCGCAATGCAGGCGGCATGTACTATAAAGTGGTAGACAGCGATGACTGGCTGGACACAGATTGCCTGCAGGAGCTTCTTGCACGTCTGAATCAGCTGGTGTCGGATCAATGCACGCCGGATCTGGTGCTGTGCAACTATGTCTATGAGCACGTAGAGGACGGCACCCGCCGAACAGTGAATTATACCGATGTTTTTCCGGTGGATCGTCTGTTCGGATGGGAGGATATCAGACGGATTCCTCCGCAGAGAAATCTGCATATGCATTCGATGATCTACCGCACGGAGGTTCTGCGTGAGTGCGGTCTGGTCCTGCCGAAGCATACCTTCTATGTTGACAACATTCTGGTGTATCAGCCGCTTCCCTTTGTCAAGACCATGTACTACATGAACATTGATCTGTATCGGTATTTTGTCGGCCGCGCGGATCAGAGCGTGAACGAGAGCGTCATGGTGAAGCGCATTGATCAGCAGCTGCGCGTCACACGGCATCTGATCGACTGCCAGGATCTTGATGCGCCGGAGGTAAAACAAAAAAAGCAGCTGCGCACTTATATGCTGCAGCATCTCGCGGCAAGCATCGCGATCACCGATATTTTCCTGCTGCTCGACGGCAGCAAGGAAGCCAAAGAGAAAAAGACCGGGCTGTGGCAGTATCTGAAGGAGCACACCAGCGCCGATGTCTACAATACCATCCGCCGCGGATTTGCCGGATTTACGAATATGAATTTCCCGGGCAGCGACGCAATCATTCTCGATGCCTATCGCCGTGCGAGAAAAAAGATGAAGTTCAATTAAAACCAGAGAGAAAAACAAAGGCTGTAACATTCTTCCGTTTGGGTGCGTATCCATTCACAGTGCAGGACAAGCAGGGCCGGACACCGGCAGCCAGGAAAGGAGAAAACCAATGACGGGAGTATATATCATCGCTGTTATCGTTGTATACAGTATCGTAAGTGCGGTTGTTGCGTAGACACGGCGCACTTCATTATAAAAAAGAAGAACAAACGAAAAAGCAGATCCAAAATCAGACAATCAGTTACTTAATCAGGAGGAAAGTGCAATGACACAGGAGGAAATGAAAAAGCTGTTGGAGGAGGCCTGGAAGGAGGTTTTCCAGGTAGAGGAAGTCTCAGATGATGCGGACTTTTTTGAGGCCGGCGGAGATTCGATCATGGCGGTTCAGCTGTCCGCATGGCTGGTCCAGAAGGGAGTGAAGCTGGATCTTGCGGATATCTTTACCGCATCTGCTTTTGGAGAGATCGCAGAGAAACTGGTTGAGACAGAGCCTGTCTTCATTCCGGAGGCGATGCTCACGAAGGATATCGCAGCAAAGGAAATGGGATTCCCGAGCGTAGAGGCAGCAGAGGAGGCAGAGAAAAACGGCAGCTTCTCACTGGGGGCTGAGGCACAACAGCAGCAGGTGTGCACTCCTTCAGAAAATCAGAAGACCGAGGAGACGAAGGATTCGGAAGCTGATACAGCAAAAGAAGAAACGAAGGAGGAACAGAAGGCGGGCGGCCCGCAGGGCTTCGGACCGATGGGAATGCCGGGGATGCCGCCGATGTTCGGACCGATGGGGATGCCGGGCGTGCCGCCGATGTTCGGACCGATGGGAATGCCGGGCGTGCCGCCGATGCCCGCTCCGATGGGGATGCCGGGAATGCCGCCGATGTTCGCTCCGATGGGGATGCCCGGAGCACCGCAGGCATGGCTTGTAGTGAGCCTTCCGCAGATGAATCCGATGAGCCTCGTGGGACTGATGCAGGGCTGGAATCCGATGATGTTCATGCCGCAGGGAGGAAACCCTGCGGGAGATCAGCAGACCGGTGCTCAGACCGGCAGCGCTCCGGTGCCTCCCACTCCTCCGCAGCTGCAGAAATATCTGTCTCACCCGATGGAGAAGCCTGCAGAGAATCCGAATGTGGTTAAAATCGACAAAGCAAAGGTTGCACAGAGAACGCAGACCCCCGAGGAAGCGCTGATGCAGGTGATGAAAGGAATTCTCCCGAACTTTGATAAGGATGAGGATTTCTTTGCACAGGGTCTCACCTCCTTTGATACGGTGAAAATGGTGACAAGATGCGGCGAGGCAGGATATCAGCTGGAGCTCAAGGACATCTATATGTATTCCACATTTGATGAGCTGGTGCAGCATCTGAAATAACAGAATAGGACACAGCGGCGATGGAAGCCGGCTGCCTTCGAGAGCAGATTATGCAGAAGGCAGCCGGCTTTTGTGATGTGGGACAGTTTTCTCCCGGTCCGCACGGGTCCTGACACCATATGTCCGTTCGGGGACGTCTTGCTGACTTACGTCAGCATCGAGATGGCCTCTCGGCCACTCGGAAGACAAGCTCCGTTATCGGGGCCTAGCGGTGCTAAGCTCATGCAATACATTCGCAAGCACCGAGGCTTGCGAAAGGCCCCGCCCCGGACATATCGGTGCCACCCTGTGCGGACCGGGAGAAAACTGCAGCCAAATTTGGATGCACAGTAACATGATTTCGCCTGCTGCGTATATAGATAAGTGAATGCAGTGATGCACAGCGCGGTTTCTCCGGCTTTGAGGATGCATTCGAAAGGAACGGGACGAAAAAAGTACGAGAACACAGGGAGAGGGTACGACGATGTCTTACGCAGATACAAGAGAACACAGCGCTGCCAACACAGAATCAAAGGAGATCTATTCGGATCATCAGTTGTCTTTGAAGGATCTTGACATAATCCGCCGGGAGTACGGCAATAACATCAAGGATATTTTTGAACTCGGACCGGGGCAGGAGTGGATGTTCCAGGAGCGGAAAAACAACAAGTCGGCATTCTTTCTCCAGATGCTGCTGCGGGCGCAGATGGAGCTGATTCCGGAGCAGTTCCGCAATCGGGTGAACAAGGTCTGTGCAGAACGAGAAGCCCTTCGCTTTGCGTATGTTTCGAAGGGACTGGATCGGCCGCACTGCGTGGAATTAAAAAAGCGGAATGCAGAGGTAATATTCCGCGATCTGTCCTCCGTTGACCGGGAGGAGATTCCGGAGAAGCTGGAAGTTTTATGTGAGGCAGATCGGCACAGAGGGTTTGATCTCGAGAACGATCCGCTGCTGAGAATCTCCGTGTTCAAGCTGGCGGATCAGAATGAGTACGCGTTCATCATTTCTCAGCCTCATATCAACAGTGACGGGACCAGCATCGGGTTTCTGATCAAGGATATCTTCATTGACTATGTGCTGGGGATCGACAGCGCAGTGGAGACAGGCGGTGCGGATGTTTTCAAAAAGGTGGCAGCCTATCGGAACAGCCTCAACATTCGGAAGGAGCTCGAATACTGGAAGGAATATCTGCAGGGAGCGACAGAGGAGATCAGCCTTCCCGGAATGATTCGGAGCGGAGAAGAATTCGATGAGAGGGTATATATTTCGGGAATCAGCAAGGAGATGGAGGAGGCACTTCGGAGTGCGCAGAAGCGATATAAGGTGACATTCTACAATCTGATGCAGGCGGCATGGGGGGTGACGCTCAACCGCATCACCGGCAGGTCCGACATCCTCTTCGGAGCCATTACGTCGGGAAGAGATGCACAGATTCTGCAGAGCATGATGATACCGGGAGGGTTCGTCAGGGTTCTTCCCGTCAGAATCCGACTGGAGGATTCGATGACCTTCGGCGAGGTGGTAAGGAACGTGCAGAGAGATTTTGCGGCCTCCATGAAATATTCCCACTGTACCCTGGATCAGATTCGGAAAGCCATCGGAAGAGAAAAGCCGATTTTTAATCACATTCTGAACTGCCACAATTTTTCCGGGAATCAATCCATGAGCGGAGGGATGGAGCTTCCCGGCTTCAAGATCATCAGCGGGACTGCATATGACAATCTCTCCGAGGATCTGGCAATTTACATCCGGCAGGGCGACGGACGAATGGAGCTTGGAATCGGATACAACGGAGCCGTGTTTACCAGAGAGACGGTGGAGCTGTATGTGGAAACCTATAAGAAGGTGCTGGAGCAGATTCTTTCGGGAGACGAGGGACTGAAAATCGGAGAGATCGAAAGCTATGACGCAGCGTTTTTTGAATATACGGCGCAGCTTCGGCAGGTCGCAAACCTCAAAAAGACCATGCTGCTGAGGAAGAGCAAGGTCTTCGGGAGCATCGAGTGGGATGAGCTCATGTCCATTTCGGACGAGGCAAAATGCAGGACCTATTCGGAGGAGGACGTAATTTTCACAGAGGACGCGCAGCTTGACAGTATTCCGATCGTGGTATCGGGCTATGTGGAGCTTGCCTGCAGAGCGAATGACGGATGGGACAATCCGGTAAAAATATGCAAGCCGGGGAGCATCCTTTCACTGGCGGGAATCGCCGGAGCCTCCCGATCGGAGACGACAGCGATTGCAAAATCCAAGGAGACGGCGATCCTGTTCGTTCCTAGCAGCAGAGTCCGCAAATGGAGCGAGGAATATCCGCAGATGAATCTGGAGCTGATCAAAATTCTCTACCGGGAATCGATGGATTATAAAAAGATGTGGGTCAATTTCTGATCCGAGGCAGAAAACACTGCAAATTGCGAAAACAATTAAAAACATAGAACAGATAGATGATGAAATGGAAGGAGCATATAATGAATGAAATTATACTTTCGGTGATTACCCCCTTTCACAATGTAGATATGGAGCTTTTTGAACAGACAAAGCGATCGGTTCTGTCTGTTCTGCAGGAGGACTGGGAATGGATCATTGTCCTGCACAATACCGATACGATCAGCCCCGAGAAGATGCAGGAGCTGTTCTGCGAATATCCGAATGTGAGAATCATCGAGAAGCATGACAAGGCCTTTACCCCCAGTTCACCGCGCAACACCGGTCTGGAGAAGGCCAGGGGGAAATACATCTACTTTCTCGACGGAGACGACGAGGCGAACGGAGAATTCCTGCGGGAAGCAGTAGATAAGATGGAGAAGGACGGAATTGATGTTGTCATCGGAAGAGCAGACAGCAAGACCGATTCCGAGGATGTATTCGAGGTTCCGCTCGATCTGGATTTCCCGGTCGTCGAGGGCGGCTACATCATTCCGAATGATCCCGATATGATGGGAAGGCTGATGTACGGCGCGCCGATGATGCTGGCCTGCAAGGTGATCCGCAGAGACCTCATTGAAAGGAACGGCATTCGGTTCGATGAGGAAATCCTTCTGACAGAGGACATGCTCTTTTCCTTCGAGTGCTATGTCAGCGCGGGCAAGATCTGCGTGCTGGGAAACCGAACCGCATACACCTACGTGCAGCACGGAGATTCTCTGCTGCAGAGTATGATGAGCAAAAAGGGATATACGGCGGATGATTACCTCGAGCCGATCCGTAGAATTGTGAATCTCGCACTCCGGAGCAATGTCTCGCCCGGCGGATATGTGTGGACCATGCTGGGGATGTTCGGAGCCATCGCAGGGAACGCAGATATGGAGCCGGAAAAGAGACGGCAGCTCATGACACAGATTCAGCAATATCTTCCCTATGTGAAGCCCTCGCAGATGAAGAGAAATCGAACCTATGTCAGAAAGAAAATTGACGCAGAGACGGTGATCGACAGGGAGCAGGCAGAGGAACGCATCCGCGGACTGATCCGGGAATACAACCAGTCCGCGCAGATCAAGATTGCGCCGAAGGCAGTCGGTGTGCTGTACAAGGACATTTCACATCTTCAGCCCGATCAGCAGGAGTCCTTTGTCAGCGGATTCCGGCAGGTTCTGGAGAAAGAAGACGGTTCGTTTTCGGCGGCGATTTTGGTGACATCAGAGAATACGAGTACGGTTTTGCTGAAGGTGAGCCTGGTTCTTGCCAAGGCAGTCGGGATGGAGCGCATCCTGCAGGCCGTCAGCGGGCAGTGAGAAGCTGCATCGATACGGAGGATTGACAGCAATGGAAAATACAACGGAGAAAAAAGAAGCACTGGAGCAGTATCAGAGAATTGCAGATGGCTGCGGGAGGGAGACCTTCCGGCATTATCTTTTTGAGGCCGGCTGCAGAGTCCCGGAAAAGCCGGCGCTGGAATGGTTCGGCAAGGACGGGAAGGCGGAGAGCGTCTCCTATCAGGAGCTGCTCGGCGATGTTGTATCGCTCGGAACGGCACTTTATCTCAGCGGCTTTCGGGAAAAGACCATTGCTGCTGCAGAGAGCAGGAGCTATGCGTGGGTGCTGCTGGCGGTGACCGCCATGTGCAGCAATGTCCGCATTGTTCCGATCGACCGCAATGAGAATCCGGCAGAGCTGCAGAGGAGACTGGATTTCTGCGATGCAGCCGTCTGCTTTGCAGAGGATCCGAAGGCGGCGGGAGAAGGAAACGGGAACCTTATGAGGATCCCGCTTTCGGAGATTCCGGGTCTTACCGAAAAAGGGCGCAGGGCGGCGGCTCTGGGCGAGAGAATCTGGATCGAGGATGATGTGGCCGAGGAGCAGCCGAACGTCATGATGTTCACCTCCGGGACCGGAGGAAAGCTCAAGCTCGGTGTTCTCACGCAGGAGAGCTTCACACTCGAGAGAAAGGTGCGTCAGGGACTGGGAATGGATGTGAGCGGCAGCAAGTGCCTGATCACGCTTCCGTTCTTCCATATCGCAGGACTGATTGATCTGCGAGGGTGTCTGATGCTGGGAATCACCGCCTTTATCAGCTCGGGACTGAAGCGTCTGCTGGATGAGTATGCCTATGTAAAACCGGAAATCTCCTTCATGGTGCCGGCGCAGGCGATGCTGCTGTACGGCGTGCTCATGGGAAAGGAGAAGGAGGCGGCAAGGAATCTTCTGGGAGGAAAGCTTCGGGCGATCCGAACCAGCGGCGCACCGCTCCCGCAGAACATAAGAGATCTGTTCCGTTCGTATGACATCGAGGTGACCTCCGACTACGGGATGACCGAGACGTCCGGCCCGGTCTCGGTGTCCTCGATGAAGGACGGGAAGATCGTCACAGAGCCCGGCTCGGTGGGACATGTTCTGGACTGTCTCAACGTCTATGCATTGAATCCGGATGAAAACGGATGCGGAGAGATCGTTGTGGAAGGACCCTGTGTGTTCCTGGAATATTACAAGGATCCGGAGGAGACCGCCCGGATTCGAAGAGACGGGAAAATCTATACCGGCGACGTCGGATACGTGGATGAGGACGGGTTTCTCTTCCTTGTGGGCCGCAAAAAGAATGTGATCATTCTCTCCAACGGTGAGAACATCATTCCGGAGGAGCTGGAAAAAAGAATTTATCAGATACCGGAGGTCAAGGAATGTCTTGTGTATGAGGAAAAGGATAAGCTTGCCGTAAAGGTTTATTCGGACTGCTGCACAGACGGGAAATATCTCGAAAATGAAATCCGGAAATTAAACGACGGACAGCCGAATCACAAGGTGATACGAATCATCCATGTGGAAAAGACACCGCTTCCGAAGACAGAGACAGGAAAGCTGATAAGAGGAAGAAAGATATGAAAAGGGAAGAGCTTATAAAATCCAGAGAACGAATCCTCGCTAAGAAAACCTGGCAGCAGGCCGTACTCTCCGGCGCGGACTGGAACGAACCGGGACGCACCGTCTTTGAATGTGACGGACGCGGCATTACCTTTGAGCAGTATGAAGCCGCATCGAATCAGATTGCTGCAGCCCTCGCGAAAAGAGGGCTGCAGGCCGGGAAGACCGTTGCGCTCCGAATGAAGAGGAGCGAGCGGCTGTTTGAGGCACTCTACGGAATCGTGAAATCCGGCGCGGCGCTGCTGCCGATTCCGGAGGATATGCCTCCAAAGCGGGTGCAGGACATCTATGATCAGATGACGGTGGATCTGACCATCACGGAGGAGGAATACGAAGATCTCCTTCGGGAGCCCGCCCCGGGGAAAAGAGAATTCATGGCGGCCGGGGAGGACGATCCGGCACTGATCCTCTTCACCTCCGGCTCCAGCGGAAAGCCGAAGGGAGTCCTGCACACGCAGAGGAGCGCACTGTATCTGGCAGTACAGTTCCTGATCGATACCAAACTGGTGGGCATCGACAGCGGCGAGTTTGATGCCGTCATCGCAAAGACCGCCGTCAATTTTGTCAGCACTTATCTTTTTGAAGTGCCCATGGCGTTGTTTCATGGAAAGAAGGTCATCATTCTGACGAAGGAGGAGCAGAATGATGATCGTTTTATTGGGGCGAAGATGGAAGAGAACCGGAATGCGCTCATCTTTCTGACCCCGTCCCAGGTGGATCATTATCTGAAGTCGGAGACCTTCTGCAGACAGTTCCGCTCCCTCGGTGTGCTGGTTGTCGCAGGAGAGCGCACCTCCGATGAGGTGCTGCGCCGCATTGAGGATAAGGCAGCTCCCTCCCTGCGGATTCTGAATGCCTACGGCTCCACGGAGTGCGGGATGGTTGCCTGCCGGGATGAGAGAAAGGCAGGGACAAGGAGCATGCAGCTTCTGCCGGACACGAGCATCCTTCTGGTCGATGAAAGCGGGCAGCAGACTGCAGAGGGGGCCAAGGGGGAGCTGACCGTCAGCTCCCCGCACCAGTTCCGGGGCTATGTCAACGCGGATGCGCGCAGAATCCAAACGAATGGGATTTCGTATTACTGCACCGGGGATGTCTGCGTTCTGGAATCCGCCGATACCTTTGTGGTCAAGGGACGGAAAGACCGGATGGTGAAATATCACGGCCTTCGGGTGGAACTGGAGGACATCGAACAGAATATCTGCCGATTCCCGGGAATTGCAGAGTGTGCGGCCGTCATCAATCGGACAGAAAAAGGGACCGAGGTCCTCTCTGCCTATTATGTCCGCAAAGGCGGCGAACCGATTGATGAAAAAAAGCTGCGGAGCTTTCTGGAGGACTATCTTCCGGTGAATCTCATTCCGGTCGGAATGACGCAGCTGGAGAAGCTTCCCCTGAATGCAAACGGGAAGAGAGACAATAAAAAGCTGGAGAGCATGATTTTCATCCCGGAGAGCGGGAAGGGAAGCGAAGGGACGCCGGCGAATCCGGAGCATGTGAAGCTTCTGTGCCGGATTGTCTCGGAGCTGACAGGAGAAGAGGCCCATCCGCAGGACAACCTGTTCCAGCTTGGCATGGATTCCCTCATGGCATTTCGGATTATCAGTGAGCTGCGGGAGAAGGGGCTGTCGGTCGGGATCGGGGAGATCTTTGCGAATCCGGTTCTGAGCGATCTTGCGGGCCTTCTGCAAAACGAGGAGAACGCAGAGGATTCGGAGACAGCGGACCGCTATTCGGCGACGGGAATACAGATTTACTGGGGCACGGACGTTGATTTCAACAAGAAAACGCGCGGCCTCTATGTGACGGAGGAATTTGCAGCCTCTGCGGTCTACACACAGGAGGAGTTCCGGGAGCGCATCTGCACGCTGCTGAAAAGACATCCGGCCCTTCGCTCCCATGTCTCTTTGGAAAGCAGGATGCCCGCACAGACGATAAGCCCGATGGAAAAGGTGAGCATATCATCGGTAAAGGAGACCCTTTCGGGCAGTGCTCCCAGGGAGGGAGCGGACACCTTCTGTCTTGTGGATTACAAGGATCTCCGGGATCTGCGGGATCCGGCAGCAGGAGAAGAAGAGCTCTGCGAGGCACAGAAGGCCTATCTGGAGAATTTTAAAAAGGAGCTGATGGGCTGCCTGGTGAACAGCAGCGAGGTGTTCGCATTTGAGGCGGCATATTTCAGGATCAGCGAGGCAGCGGGAGCTGTGATCCTCACAGGAAATCACGCTTCCATCGACGGAACCAGCATGAACATTCTGATGGAGGAGCTGATTGCGCGGGAGCTTGACGACAAAGAGGACTGCTACCGCCAGTTCCTTACATACATCGGAAAGAAGGAGAACATCGCAAAGGCCATCGGATTCTATGCAGAGTATTTAAAGGAAGCAGAATTCTCTGCGCTCCCGGAGCCGGAAGCACGCGAAGGAGGGCGGCCTACCTTCAAGGGAATCACCCTCTGCCTTGGTGAGGCGGGAACCGAAACGCTTTATGAAGAGAGCCGAAAGGAAAAGGTCTCCCCGGTCGGATATCTGATGTACACCTACGGCATGGGACTTCTGGAAACGCTTGAGAAGGATGCCCTGATCATGCAGATTCTGACCTTCGGAAGAGGAATTCCGGTGAGTGGAATGGACCGGGCTGTCGGCTGTTTCATCGAGTACGTCCCGGTGGTGATCCGCAGAGAGGATACCGTCAGCAGCTTTCAGAACGGAAGCCTCCTGGCAGAGCAGAACAGCTTCGCTCCGCTTCCTGTGATCTGGAAGCAGCTGTACGGGCTGGAAAAACCGCCGAAGCTTGCGCCGTTCCTGATTTCAGAGGTCTTTCCGGAGATTGCGTCCGACGGCTATTTCTGCAAACTGTCGGAGCTGGACTATGAAAAGATGTTCATGGGGAATTTCATAGCCAGAAAAGATGGAGCAATCAGCGTTTATTTTCACTTTGATGTAACAAAGACGGAGGAAAAAGCGTTTTATAAGGTGGCGGATGTGATGTGCCGCCGATTAAAGGATCATGACATGTTGGAAAACTGCAGAATAGGATAGGAAAGAGAAAATAAGATGGAAACCATAGTTGATGTATACCTGAAGACAGCAGAAAAGTACCCGGAGAACAAGGCGGTGTCGGATGAAACCGGCAGTGTGACCTACAGAGAGCTGAATGTTCTCTCAGATCTCGTGGCCGAAAGAATTCTTGCAATCCTGGACAATGATCGGGAGCAAAAGAACGGCACCGGGGATTCATATCGGAATGTCGGGGTCCTTTTCCCGAGAAAAAAGGAGGCGCTGGCCGCGTTTCTGGGCGTCTTAAAGAGCGGGTGCAGCTATGTGTACGCAGCGGTGGATGTTCCGTCGGATCGATTTGACTTTATCATGGAAGATGCGGATGTTGCCTGCATTGTGACCACCAGAGAGGCAGCAGCAGCCTTTGGCGGCAGCGGCAGCTATCCGCTGATTTATATGGAAGATATCCTTGCGGATTCCCGCGCGGCGGGGCAGGAGAGAGAGGAACACATCAATCTCTCGGATTTCGGAAAGCCGGCGTTCCTGACCTATACCTCCGGCTCGACCGGAAAGCCCAAGGGTGTCGTGGACACGTATTACTACATCAACAATCACATCGCGGCAAGACACAGCTTCTACAAGCCGGGGCCGGAGGAATGCATCGGCAACATCGTGAGCTTTTCGTATGCGGCATCGACTTATGATCTGTTCTCCGGGCTGACCGTAGGCTGCAATCTGTATATCTTCAGTGATGCAGAGCTGCTGAATCAGTCGACAACGGTGAAAAGGGTCATCGACAACAACATTACGACGATGTTCATGATCCCGAACATGATCTCGGTTGTTTTCGCTCCCGGAGTCGAGCTGCCGATGAAATATGTCATCACGGCCGGCGAGAAGGCAAAGCAGATTCCGGAGATTTCCGCCGGAATTGCGGAGATCTACGGATCCTCCGAGGCTGCTGCAGTCATCGGAAGAGTGGCAAAGCCGGGAGATCCCTGGAACCTTCTGGGAAAGGCGCTGCCGGGCAACACCCTGTTCCTTGCAGATGACGAAGGGAACAAGATCACGGAGCCGGGAACGCCGGGAGAGCTGTGCATCGTCAACGATGCACTTGCCCTGGAGTACCGGAACAGAAGCGAGGATACGAAAGCGAAATTCGTGGATTGCCCGTTCCTTCCGGGAACGAGAATGTACAAGTCCGGCGATCTGATGCAGTTCGACGAGAACGGCGTGTTCTACTACTGCGGCAGAAAAGACAACATGACCAAGATCAACGGACAGC
>CAVAJA010000137.1:0-6681 GCA_963588615.1 Lachnospiraceae bacterium
AGATAAGGCTTTTTATCAGGCTGCGCTGCGAATTGAAGGTCAGAATTCCTTTAAGGATTACCTGAAGGAAATCATGACACCGGTGTCTGAGTTTTTTATGCGCGATATTGTTCCGAGTGCCAAGGATGACGAGTTCTATCTTACCTTTATATTGGATTCCTTCCTGGCTTCTCTGGTTCGCTGGCTTTCCGGTGAATATAAAAAGCCGATGGATGCAGATGAATATCTGGAGAAAATAAAGAAAGTAATTCAGAGATTGGCCTCGCAGCTGTAGCAGAAAATGAGAAGCAAACTTCCCTCGTGAGGAACAGAATGAATATATATCTGATGAAAAAGGCTATGATTGAGGCGGCGATCGATCGCGGCATCAAGGAGATGGAAAGCGATCCGGAGCGCAGCATCCGAAGACTGGCGGATCTTGGCAGGCAGTTTTCTAAGAATCGTTTTCAGAGCACGGTGTTCTCAGTGATGCAGGAGCTCCTGAACAACGAGAACAGTGCTTATTATGACATGGTTCATAATCTTCTGAAAAATACCGATCAGGAAGCACTGAAGAAATTCGGTGTAAATTTCGGATATATGAGCTGGACCTATGGGGCGGCGAAGCTGCGTGAGCAGGAGTCCCAGAAAAAATTCTGCATTCCCTGGACGGTTCTGCTGCGCTATGATGCGGAAGCAAAGGACGGTCTGACCATAGAGCACCTTGCATCCCTGATGGAACAGGGACAGGACGTGGGAATATATGCCTGGTTCATTCGGGAAACCGGAAATGCAGCGGACTCTTATGAACTTTTGACATTGCTGGAACGATACAAGGAGTGTGCCTATGTGTGGTATCGGAAGGTGGGGCGTCTGACTGCAGCGCAGATTCAGATGCTGAAGCTGTGCCGCAATACGGTGGTTGCACTTCCTCTGGATGATCCGGAGACACAGCTGACGGCAGCATTGCTGAAGGATCAGAAAATTCCGTTTGCTCTTTATTCGACCTACAGCAGGAAGCCTGCGGAGGAGAAGACGGCAGCTTATGCGGAACTGGTTCTGGCCAGCGAGGCGGCAATGTTCTTTACGGTGGCGGAGGATGGCGCGGAATTCAGTGCAGAGAAAACGGCATATGATTCCAGACTGGAGCAGAATTATCCTTTTGTCATCATGGACTATTATGGAGACGGACGTGCCGTCAGTCGTGTCCTGTGCGGGCATGAAGAACTGCTGGAGATCGGAGCGGATGGATGTGTGATCCGTCCGGATGTCAGGAAGGGAGAGCAGTTCGATTTCGACGTGCCGCTTTTGGAGGCGCTGGAAAAGGTGATGCCGAGGATGGAGTAAGGCAGCACGGGCGGAGAAGCCGTGCTCCCGACCACCTGCAGATTTCAATCATGCATTCTTCGAAAGCAGCCACGTTATGCTGAAATCGGCAGATTTTGAGCAGATAAAATTTTTTAAAAAAGTACTTGCAATACATGATCAACCGTACTATACTATCACTTGTTCGCGAGAGAGAACATTAAAAAATATAAAGATATGCGCTTCTAGCTCAGCTGGTAGAGCACCTGACTCTTAATCAGGGTGTCCAGGGTTCGAGTCCCTGGAGGCGCACGCGGAGCACTGTTTTTGTGGGTTCAGCCCATGGGGACGGTGTTTCTTTTTGCATATACGGCGGCTTTGCCGTTTTAAGAGGAAAGTTATGTTTTTTGATACCCATGCGCATTATGATGACAAAGCATTTGACGAAGACCGAAGAGAATTGCTTGCAGAGCTTCGCTCCGGAGGAATCGATCGGGTGACCGATCCTGGATCCACCTACGAAAGTCTTGGAAAGATCGAGAAACTGGTGGCTTCGTATTCTTGGATTTACGGAGCGATGGGAATCCATCCTTCTGAATGCGGGAACATGACGGAAACCTGGATTGAGGAAATCCGAAGCAGAATGAAGCGGCCCGGAATGGTGGCCATCGGAGAGATTGGACTTGACTATCACTGGGAGGAGCCGGGGCGTGATTGGCAGCAGCACTGGTTTCGACGGCAGCTGCAGCTGGCAAGAGAGCTGCGAAAGCCTGTGATCATTCATTCACGCGATGCGGCGGAGGATACGCTGCGGATTCTGAAGGAAGAGAAGGCAGAAGAGATCGGCGGAGTGATTCATTGCTATTCCTATAGCCCGGAGGCTGCAGGAGCCTTTCTGAAGATGGGTTTTTACATTGGTGTCGGAGGCGTTGTGACCTTTAAAAACGGGCGGAAACTTAAAGAGACCGTGCGTGAGGTTCCGCTTGAGAGAATTGTTCTGGAGACAGACAGCCCGTATCTGGCACCGGAGCCTAACAGGGGGGAGCGAAACTGCTCCTTGTATCTTCACAGTATTGCCGCTATGATTGCAGAACTGAAGGGAATTTCAATAGAGGAGGTCGGGGAACAGACGAGGCAGAATGCATTGAGACTGTATCAGATGGATGCGGAATGAATGATTCATTGAGCCGAACTGCCCGATTCTGCTGCTGTGTGCGGGAATCGGAGTGGAAGGATCTCGGAAACGATAAGGGATGACAAGGCGAGGAAGTATAGAAAATGAGTGAATTACTGGCAACCCCCCGCGGCACGATGACTATATTGGATCAGTTTGGAATCCGTGCGAAAAAGAAATACGGACAGAATTTTCTGATTCAGCGCAGTGTTGTGGATCAGATCATCGAGGCGGCCGATATTACAAAGGATGACTGCATTCTTGAAATCGGCCCGGGAATCGGAACGATGACGCAGCTTTTGTCGGAGGCAGCAGGTCATGTGGTGGCGGTGGAAATTGATGAGGGCCTAAAAAAGGTTCTGGAGGTCACCCTGGATGACAAGGACAATGTCACAGTCCTGTTTCAGGATATTCTCAAAACAGATCTGAAAGCAATTTCAGCAGAGTACAATGAAGGCCGTCCGCTCAAGTGCGTAGCAAACCTCCCGTACTACATCACAACACCGATCCTGCTGCAGCTCTTTGAAGAGGCGGATTGTTTTGACAGCATCACGATTATGGTACAGAAGGAAGTGGCGGATCGGATTCTGGCTACGGAAAAGGACAAGGAATACGGAGCGCTGTCGCTTGCGGTTCGATATTATTCCGAACCGGAACGCGTCTGCATCGTGCCGCCGGGCTGTTTTATCCCGAGACCGGGAGTGGATTCTGCGGTGCTGCAGCTTCGGATTCGAAAGGAGGCTCCGGTTGAAGCAAAGGAGCAGTTTCTGTTCGCACTGATTCGGGCTGCCTTCAATCAGAGGCGCAAAACACTTGCCAATGCACTTTCACATGGATTGCAGAACGGAGCCTATGCCGTGGATCGTGAGACGGTGCAGAAGGCACTCCTGCAGATGGGACTTTCGGAGACAATTCGGGGGGAGAAGCTTTCTTTGGAACAGTTCGCTGAACTTGCAAGGCAGTTAGGCAATATGCTAGAATTTTGACTGTGTTTATGTTGGAAAACTGTGTGCATTCTGTGCACAGAGGAAGGTCTGAGGCCGGCATCACGGCGCAGGAAATGCGTCGGCACATGAGACGCGGATACCAGCCAAATCATCCGAAAACAGGCTTATGAAACAGAGCAGAACGAATCTGCTTCCGGATGCATGGGAACGAGGAAAACGAAGTGGATAAGTACGAATTTAAGCTCAGTCTGAATGAAATCAATGCTCTGATCAAGGAGAGGCGGTTTGAAGAGGCTGCGCAGATTGCTGACGGCATCGACTGGAATCATGTGAAGAGCCCGGATACATTGTGTCGGGTCAGTGAGATATACAAGGCCATCGGAGAGTACAACAAAAGCCGTGACGTGATGGCAATTGCCCATGAACGTGACGGGGGAAATGCGGCGATCATTTATGCGCTGTGCGAGCTGACCATCTTTTTGTATGGGAGAGATGGACTGCAGAGCGATCTGACCCTTTCTTTGCAGCTGATGCAGGAATACAAGGCGGCAGAGCCTGCGAACCCGAAGAGGTGGATCCTGCAATATAAGATGTATGGGGTATCACCGGTCTCTGCACAGGAGAAGATTGCGGTCCTGGAACAGCTGAGGAAAGAAAAATTCTTCCCTCGCTGGACATTTGAACTGGCAAAGCTTTATGTGGAGACAGGCAGCAGCGATAGGGCGGCTGCGGCGTGCCGTGAGATTTTGAAGAACGCACCGGGCAGCAATTATGCGAACCGCGCAGAAGAACTTCTGGACAGGATTCCTGTGTCTGCAGGTTCGCAGACTGCAGCGCTGCAGAATGCGGATGAACTTCAGGAACAGGATGCACGTGTTTCTGAGGACGCTGCACAGGGCGAGACTTCTTCTGCAGAGCCGGCAGAGGAAGACGAGAGCATTGAGAATACCGCGGATCAGACGATGTTTTTGAACCCGGAGAAGGCTTCGGCGAAAGAGGAGACGTCGGATCCGGCCGAATCTGCACGAAGCGCGGCTGCAGTGCCGGCAGAGGAGCCGATCCGCACTTCTTATGACAGCAGCCGGGAGCTTGGGAATTCTTATGCGGCAGAAGGCGTGCAGGAGGCCGCGGATCCTCAGACAGAGAGTCCGATTTCGATCAGCGAGGTGATGGAGGAGTGGGAGAAGATTCGCTCGAACATCCGCAGATCCAACGATGAAAAGCGCGCCCAGAGGATTCTGGAGGACACCGGAACGCTGTGGCGGGATTTTGATGAGACGGCAAGACATGGACTTCTGGAGGACATCGAGAAGGGCGTTGCCAGACAGCGCAGGCAGGTTCGAAGCGGGATGTACCGCATGGGAGATGACGCATATGCGGGGGCGTATCCGGAGGATCGCGGACAGGCGGCACCTGCAGGAAGAGCGTTGAGAAGGGCGCCGGAGGAGAGCGTGCCCGTGCGAAGAGCGGCAGAGGATGTCCGTCCGGAAAGAAATTCTGATTCGGAGGAGCCTGCACAGGAGAGAGAAGTGCGTCGTCCGGTGCCTGTGAGCAACGAGGACGACGATGTGAAGGTGTATGGCCGCAATGACGATGTAGAAGAACTGGCGACGAGACGATGGAACTCGGAGGAGATTCATCGTGCGATGGTTCGTCAGGAACAGGAGGCCCTTGCACAGGAGATGGCGAATGCCGCCAGAAAACGCCGTTTGCAGGAGGAAGATTTTTCTGAAGGAGAGGATCAGGAAAAGGAATCGGAAAAAGGAACTGCAGAAGAGGCGGCTGATGAGATCTATGAGGAGGCTGTTCCGGTACAGGAGACATTCTTTGAGGAGTCTGCTGGTGAGTTAGATTCGTCGGAAGAGATTCCTGCAGGAGAGAGCACGGCCGAAGAAGCCGGGGAGCTTTCGGCAGATGCAGGCGCAGAGGAGGCTTCCGAAGAGTTTCCGGAAAAGGAAACGGAGGAAGAACTGCAGGAAGCAGTTCCCCATGAAGAACCTGCAGAGGATTTCGATGAAGAATCTGCGCGGGAGGATATAGAAGAGCCGTGCGAAGAGACGGAGTCTGCAGTGGAATCGGATGAATCTGTCGAAGAGCAGGCAGATGATGTGCAGGAATCGGAAACGTTCAAAGAAGTCCGCGAGACCGAAGAGACAGAGGCTTCCCCTGCAGAATACGAAGGCGAGCCAAGAGCAGAGCGCAGCCTGCATTCGGATCGGGCAGAGGAAAGACACCGCAGGGAAGAACATCCGGAAGAAAGACGCCGCGTGGAAGGGCATCAGCCTGAAAGAAGATACCCCGGAGAGGGTGTATCAAGACGCCCCGCCGGAAGATCAGAGAATCAGCGTCAGGATGGAATCGAGGGAGCAGTGCCCGCAGAGCACAGGAAACGACCGCAGAGGCCTGCAGCTGCAAAAGCTGCACCGTCGGCAGACGAAGCTCCTGCAAAGAAGGCAGCGCACAGAAATCATGAGCTGACCAAGGAAGAAAGGCGTCTGTTCGGACCGTTCTGCCGCATGCGTGAGAACGTGGAACAGCTGACGGAGGCTTTGGATCAGGTCAGCCTTGCATCCTCCACCGGAAATGTCATGATTATTGGAAATGAGGCTACAGCGGAACGTGTTGCCAAGGGAATTCTGGAGGTGACACGACGCGCGGATTCTAATTTTACCGGGAAGATTGCCAGAGTGAACGGAAGTGCATTGAACAAGCTTTCGGCAGAGGGATTTGCGAAGACCTTCAATAAGCTTTCCGGCGGAGCACTGATCATCGGAAAGGCCGCAGAATTGGCACCGAAGGCAATGGAACGGATGTATCATGAGCTGGAAGGAAAGGAACACGGGCTGATTGTCGTCATGACAGACGGCAGCAAGAAGATGGAGCAGTTCCGCCATGAGAATGAGAAATTTCTGGGGAGCTTTACGGCAATCATCAACATTCGACCGCTGAACGACAAGGCTCTGGTGGCATATGCCAGGGATTATGCGATGTCGCAGGACTACTCAATCGATGAGTTCGGACAGCTGGCGTTGGCACAGAGAATCGCAATCATGCAGACATCTACGCATCAGGTGACCCTGAAGGAAGTTCGGGATCTGGTGGACGAGGCAATTGATTCTGCATCCAAAATTTCGCCTTTGAAACGGCTGTTTTCGAAGAACCGATTCGATGAAAACGATCGGATCATTCTGCATGAGAAAGATTTTACACAGGCATGATGGGGCGGAATCGCCGCATTGATGCTTGATGGGATGGACGCAGTACGTAACACGACCC
>CAVAJA010000138.1:0-8654 GCA_963588615.1 Lachnospiraceae bacterium
GAAGTAAAGCTGGATGTCAATGTGGCGGACGCCCCCATCAACACCGTGGCTCTGGGTCTTGCGCAGGTGATTAAAAAGATGCAGTATCGTCCGCTGGCTTATACCATCGAAGGGTTGGGTAAATGAGCTCAGGTCCCATCAAAAGAAGAGAACCGCTGAATCTGCATATTCCGTCGCGGTACCTTCTGCTGCTGACCGGCGCAGTGTGTGTCGGGTTAATTTTAATTACATATTACACAGACATCCTGACAGGACCGCTGTCCGGCTTTGCCAACTACGTGATTGTTCCTTTTCAGAACGGAGTCAGCAAGGCCGGTGAGTGGCTTGTGGAGCGGGAACAGCTGGTCTACGATATTGAAACGCTTCAGACCGAGAATGCCGAACTGAAGGCACAGAATGAGGAGCTGACGGCGGCAAACCTTGAACTGGAGCAGGAGAAGCATGAGCTCTCAGAACTGCGCGAGCTGTATCAGCTGGAGGGCTCCTATGCAGATTATCCGAAGATCGGTGCCCGCATCATCGCGAGAGAAAACGGCAGCTGGTATCATACTTTTACGATCAACAAAGGAACAGATGACGGTCTGTCGCTTGATATGAATGTTCTTGCAGGGGGCGGACTTGCCGGGAGAATCACCTACATCGGTTCCGACTGGGCCAGGGTGATGGCTGTCATTGACGATGACTCGAATATATCCGCCACGGTGCAGCGAACGCAGGACAATCTGATTGTCTCCGGCGACCTGACCTTGTATGAGAACGGGGAGATTGCTTTCGAAGAATTGTCCGATCCGGAGGGAAATGTCAAGGTGGGCGACAGCGTTGTCACTTCCAACATCAGTGACAAATATCTCCCCGGCATTCTCATCGGCTACATCAGTGAGATCAATGACGATCCGAACCAGCTGACGAAATCCGGGAAGCTCACGCCGGCAGTAGACTTTGCGCATATGAACACCGTCCTGGTGATTCAGCAGGTCAAGCAGACCGTAAGTGAAGAGAGTGAATGAAGAAATTTCGTACGGTACTTATTGTATTCATCGTTATATTGGTCAGTCTGATTCTGCAGACCTCTGTGCTGCCGGGGATTGCTCTTGAGGGAATTTCACCGAATCTTCTGATCGTGGTGACCGCCTCCTACGGATTTATGTTCGGTGATCGGAAGGGACTGCTCATCGGATTTGTGTGCGGACTGTTCTGTGACATCTGTTTTGGGCCGTTAATCGGATTTCGCGCAGGTGTATACGCTGCAATCGGTTTTTTATCCGGCAAATTTCAGAGAGTCCTGTACGTGGAGGATCTTGCGTTTCCGCTGTCCCTGATTGCCGTCTGCGATTTTGTAAACGGTGCTCTCACGTACGTGTTTATTTTCATGCTGCGGAATCGCCTGTTTTTTCGTACATTTTTTGCGGAGCGCATGCTTCCGGAGATGGTATACACAGTCATAGCCGCTATTTTCCTGTATCCGGTTCTTCGGGTTCTTTATGACAAATTTATGAGAGAAAGGCGTCAGAGCACCACACTGCAGGAGTTGGAGCAGAATCAGAATGTTTGATGTTTTGTTGCGTATTATCGAAAATATCCAGGGATTCTTTCAGGGAGAGTTTTTTAAGAAAATCAACCTGCGGACATTGATCATGTCCGTTGTCACAATTGCTGTTGCAGCTGTTCTGATCTATCGACTGTTCGTTCTGCAGATTGTCAACGGCGAAACATATCTGGCCAATTTCCGTCTGCGGATCCGAAGAGATGTCACCATCCCATCCACAAGAGGCAAAATTTACGACCGAAACGGAACACTTCTTGCTTACAATGAGCTTTCATACTCTGTCACTATGAATGATCTCGGAGAATCTTCCAGTGCTCACAGTCAGGAGCTCAACGATACGATTGAAAAGGTGATCGAGATCGTGGAGGCAAATGGTGATTCCGTTACCACAGATTTCGATGTGGTTTACAACGAGGAGACCGGTCATTATGAGTATACGGTTTCCGGCATTTCGCTCTCCCGATTTCTTGCAGATGTTTACGGGCATGCCAATATCAGTGATCTGAAGGATGAAGAAGCAAGCGCCTCTGCTGACGATCTTGTCGGCTATCTTTGCTCCGCAAGCCGCTTTCGCATCGGAGAACGGATGGATCCGTCGGATGAGACCAGTGAGTTTGTGCCGGAGAAGGGGTATGAACCGAAGCGGCTGCTGCAGATTGTCACCATTCGTTATCTGCTGAGTCTGAACAGCTACCAGAAGTATATTGCAACGACGGTGGCCGACAACGTATCGGACAAGACCGTTGCTGCCATTCTGGAGAATAAGGACGCATTGGAGGGCGTGGATATTTCCGATGACACACTTCGATGCTACACCGACAGTGAATATTTTGCACATATTCTGGGCTACACCGGAAAGGTCAGTTCCGATGAGCTGGAGGAGCTGCAGGAAGAAAATCCGGATTATACCAGCAGTGATGTAGTCGGCAAGTCCGGAATTGAATCTGCCATGGAGACCAGCCTGCAGGGAACAAAGGGCTCAGGGATTGTGTACGTTGACAATATGGGAAATGAGCTGGAGACCACCGGCTACGTTGCGCCGGTCGCAGGCGATGACGTGTATCTTACCATTGATCATGATCTGCAGGTCGCGGCGCAGGATATTCTCGAGCGCAAGCTTGCTGACATTGTTTACAGCCGCATCATCGATGCCAAGACCTATGAAAAGGGGGAAAATGATGACAATTCGGACATTCTGATTCCGATCTATGATGTTTATTTTCAGATGTTCAACAACAATATCATTGATATGGATCACCTATCATCGGATGAGGCACAGTCCGCTGAGCAGGAAGTTCAGACAGCCTTTGAAGTCTATCAGACCAATGCGCTGAGCAGGCTTCGGGATGAGATGGAGAATACCAAGCAGCCTTACAATGCATTGTCGACGGAGTATCAGGATTACGAGAGCTATATCATACAGTTTCTGAAGGATCAGGGAGTTCTGGTCACTTCCCGCATCGATACCGAGGATGAGACATACATTGATTGGACAACCAATGAAGTGATTTCCATGGCGGAATTCCTGAATTATGCCGTTTCCATGGACTGGGTGGATGCAAGCCTCATTGATATGGAAGACCGATATGCATCGGGATCTGAGGTATATGATGCACTGGTGGATTATATTCTGACACAGCTCGAGGAAAGCAAAGAATTCTCCAAGCACCTGTATCACTATATGCTCCAAAATGATGCCATTACCGGCGCACAGGTCTGCAGGATCCTCATTGAACAAGGGGCAGTCACGGTATCGGATACGGAGAAGGAGGCTCTCTTATCGGGGGCGGAGAGTGCGCTCACCTTTATGATGAACCGCATCAGCAATTTGGATATTACCCCAGCCCAGCTGAGCCTGTATCCGTCGACGGGATCGATTGTCATCACGGATGTTACTACCGGAGACGTGCTGGCTATGGTCTCTTATCCGGGATACGACAATAATAAGATGGCAAATGGCGTGGATTCTGCCTACTATCGTTCTCTGCAGGAAGATCTGTCGATGCCGCTGATCAACAACGCAACCTACCAGGAAACGGCACCCGGATCCACCTTCAAGCCGATTTCTGCCACTGCAGGGCTCATGGAGGGGGTGATTGATCTGAGCACCATCACCAAGTGTGAGGGCGTCTTCAATAAAATCGGAACCCCTGGGCCGCGCTGCTGGGTGTATCCCAACAGCCATGGAAATCTGGATGTATCCGGCGGCATCACCAATTCCTGCAACATCTTTTTCTATGAGGTGGGATATCGGCTTGGACTGGATGAAGACGGGAATTATAATTCCGGCCTCGGCATTGAGAAGCTGACAAAGTATGTTGACATGTACGGATTGACGGAGAAATCCGGCATCGAAATCGAGGAACGTTCTCCGCAGGTGTCCACAGAGGATGCCGTTCGTTCCGCAATCGGACAGGGTAATGCCAGTTACACAACGGTTGGAATTGCACGCTACGTCACGACCATCGCCAACAGCGGAACCTGCTACAATCTGACATTGATTGATAAGATTGTTTCCAGCGACGGGAAAAACACGCAGCAGAACGCAGCAACCGTACGGAACGTCATCAACATGGATTCTTCCTATTGGGACGCTATTCACACCGGCATGCGGGGCGTAGTGCAGAACATGAGTTATTTTTCCGGACTGTCCGTCAACGCTGCGGGCAAAACAGGAACCGCACAGGAGGCAGATGACAAGCCGAATCACGCGCTGTTCATCTGTTATGCACCATACGAATCTCCGCGCATCGCGGTTGCAACGCGAATTGCCAACGGATATACCTCTTCCTACGCAGCACAGGTAACGGAAGCAGTTCTGGAATATTATTTTGGAGATAAAACGCTCGAGGAGATCCTTCAGACAGAAACAGACGTTGAGACTACAACCGCAGATTAATACAGATGAGACATCGACTATTTCAAACATTTTCGTTCAGACATCTGGACTTCATATTGATTGTACTGGTTTTAATCCTGAATGGAATCGGCATCGCGGCCATCGGTTCGGCGGAACACGATCTGCAGTCCAAGCAGGTGTACGGCATGTTGCTCGGAATTGGCGTTATGCTGCTGATTTCTGCAGCGGATTATCGGGAGATCATTAAATTTTCCTGGGCGTTCTACGGCATATGCGTTTTCCTTTTGGCACTCATTTTTACGCCGCTGGGGGTCGCAAGAGACGATGCAACCCGCTGGATTAAGGTAGGTATAACAATTCAGCCGTCAGAATTTGCCAAGATTTTGTTGATTTTGTTTTATGCTAAGTTTATCATGAACTATATGGTCAGAATGAAACGGCATATGCTGATGGGAGCTTGCATGCTTCTTGCACTTCCGCCGGTGCTGCTCGTATACAAGGAGCCGGATCTTTCTACAACGCTCATGATCTGCTTGATCATTGTCGCGATGCTGTTTGTCTGCGGGCTGAGCTATCGGCTTGTGGCCGGTGTGTTGGTGGTTTCGATCCCTGCCGTGATTGTCTTTATCAGTCTGGTGATACAGGAAGGATCTACGATCCTCGAGACTTATCAGCGGAATCGAATCCTGGCGTGGCTTCATCCGGAGGATTATGCAGATACCATTGCGTATCAGACGATGAATTCCATTATGGCGATCGGCTCCGGACAGCTTCTGGGAAAAGGCTACAACACCAACGAAATCAGCTCGATGCTGAACAGCGGATTCATCAGCGAGTCTCAGACGGATTTTATTTTTACCGTAATTGGGGAGGAGTTCGGCTTTATCGGCAGCAGCATCGTTGTTATCCTGCTGGCACTTGTTACGGTTCGTTGTTATTACATTGCGAAGAATGCAAGAGACGTTGCAGGCAAGGTCATTGCTGCAGGTGTGGGGACCTGGATCGGATTTCAGGGATTTGTTAATATTGCCGTTGTGACGGGTATTCTGCCGAACACCGGACTCCCTCTTCCGTTCGTGAGTTATGGCTTAACCTCATTAGTCAGCTTATATCTTGGATTGGGCTTCGTCCTCAATGTGCGCATGCAGAGTCTGCAGCGGACATCAAAGGGCGAGGGTATTCACTTTGGGGGTGGAGTATGAACATAGCACTGATTGCACATGATGCAAAGAAGAAATTGATGCAGAATTTCTGCATTGCATACAGGGGCATTTTGAGCCGACATGATTTGTATGCGACCGGAACGACCGGTCGATTGGTGGAAGAAGTTACGGATCTGCCTGTTCACAAGCTTCTGGCAGGACATCTGGGTGGAGAGCAGCAGATTGGTGCGCAGATTGAGAACAACGAGATTGATCTGGTGATTTTCCTGCGGGATCCGTTCAGTGACAATAAGAAACATGAGCCGGATGTCAACAATATCGTTCGCCTGTGCGACATTCATAACATTCCGCTTGCCACAAATTTAGCTACGGCGGAGTTGACTGTAAAATCTCTGGATCGAGGAGACCTTGAGTGGCGTGAGATGTACAAATAGTCATACCAATACACAGAATTTATGCAAGAAGATATTCGGAGTGAGGACTGCAGGTGCGATGCTTGCAGTCCTTGCTTCGGTTTTGATGAGCGGGTGCGGCAAGGAAGTAGATGTGTCGTTTCAGAGCAGCTACGGCTACAGCAATTTTAATTTTACCGTGAGTGAATCCGGATCTGCAGAGGTTGCCGAGACATTTGCCTCCGATATCTGTGTGGTGGACGGTGATTATATCCCGGAGGAACTTCCCAGCATCGCAGATACTACTTCTGCCGCATTGTTCGATCTGAACAACTGTTCCACATTGTATGCTAAGAATGTATTTTCCAAGGTATATCCTGCGAGTCTTACGAAGATTATGACGGCGTTGGTTGCTCTGGAGAATTCCAGCCTTGATACCGTGCTGACAGCATCTTCCAATGTCTACATGACGGATTGGGATGCACAGAAGGCGGGGCTTGAGGAAGGCGATACGATGACACTGGATCAGGCGCTTCACCTTCTGCTGATTCACTCCGACAATGATGTGGCGGTTCTCATTGCAGAGAATCTGGGTGGATCCACAGACGGCTTTATTCAGATGATGAACGAAGAGGCCGTCAGGCTCGGGGCCACCAAAACGAATTTCATCAATTCCAATGGGCTGACCGATCAGAATCACTACACCAGTGCGTACGATATGTATCTGATTTTTAACGAAGCGATGCAGTTCCAGAGCTTTCAGGAGATTATTGCCATGTCTACCTACACCACGGTATATCATGACAAGAATGGAACAGCGAAAGAGATCACGGTAAATTCCACCAACTCCTACAATATGTCCAGCATCACGGCACCATCCGGAATTACGGTCATCGGAGGAAAGACAGGAACGACGACGGCGGCGGGACACAATCTGATTCTGTATGTTCGTGATTCATCAGGAAACCCGTATATTGCCATCGTGATGAAGGCTCTCGACAATGATGCATGTTATCAGACGATGAATGAGCTGCTGGGTCTTATCGGGAAGTGATCGCCCGCCTGCGCAGTCACGGCAAGTCTTGTTTTTCCGCACCTTATTCGCTATAATGGTGATAACGAAATGTATAATATTTCGTCACAAATAAAATAGTCCAGGAGGGCAGTTCCAGTGGTTCAACTTATCGTAGGTAAAAAGGGAAAGGGCAAGACGAAGTGCTTGCTGGATAAGGTAAATAGTGAGGTAAAGGTTGTTTCCGGAAATGTGGTTTATCTTGATAAGAGCACACAGCATATGTTCGAGCTCAACAACAAGATTCGCTTGATTTGTGTTCCGGATTACAGTGTGGATAATGCTGATCAGTTCCTTGGTTTTGTCAGCGGCATCCTGTCTCAGGATCATGACCTGCAGCAGATGTATTTTGACAGCTTCCTTGATGTTGCACATCTTCGCGGTGCAGATATCACTCCTGCTGTTCAGAAGCTGCAGATGCTCAGTGAGCAGTTTAAGGTAGATTTCATCCTCAGCGTTTCGATGGATGAGTCAGAGCTTCCGGAAGCTGCAAAGTCTTTGATTGCGGTTTCTCTTTAATTTGCAGCGGCGTGCTGCAGATACAGCAGTTTTGATTGTGAAGGCGCTGCAGCGCTTGGAAGAGATATGAATATGGAAAGCCTTGGAATCGTTTCCAAGGCTTTTGTTTTTGTATATCCGACATATATTTATGAGCCAAAAGAAACATCCGAAAAATTCTTCACAACCGAACAAATCGACCGGGCGAAACCGCAGGAATCTGTCCCAAGCCGGTAATCGCGGAAGGCAGAATTCTGCAAACTCAAAGGTTGTAGCATACAGAAGACCGGTAAATCTCAACATTGGAATGATTCTTTTTGGTGTTGTGCTGGTATACGTTGTCTACAGTATTGTTCGCTCACTGACTGCAAAACATATTGTGGCGTATGAGGTTCGAACCGGTTCTATTTCTGCCAATCAGGTTTATCAGGGATTGTGCCTTCGCAGTGAGGAGGTTGCGTACAGTGAATATTCGGGATACATCAATTATTATTCGCCGGAGACAGATCGACTTGCGCAGGGAACGCTGGCCTATACCATTGATGAATCCGGACAGGTGCAGTCTTACCTCACCCAGAATTCTGATGAAAATTCGCTGCTGACTTCGGAAAATTACAGCAGTCTGGTTTCCGATATTGTTGCATTTGAAGAGTCATTTCAGGCATCGGATTTTCAGAATGTGTATGAGTTCAAGACATCCCTGACCGGCAGCATCCAGAAGATGGCAAACCGCAGCATTTTGACGGATATTTCCTCCCTTTCATCGTCATCGTCTCTTCATTACTGCAATACGACCAGTACCGGCTACATCGTCTACTGTGTGGATGGTTATGAAGGAAAAACCTTTGATGAACTGGAAACCAGTGATTTTGATTCCTCAAATTACACCAAGACAGACCTCATAAGCGGCAGCCTTGTAGCAGAGGGAGATCCCTCGTACCGGATGGAAACCGCTGAGGACTGGCAGATTGCCATACAGGTCTCGTCGAAGGAAGAGGCAGAATCGCTGCAGGAGCTTGGGGTTATCAAGGTTCGCTTTCTGAAGAATCAATACGAGTCCTGGGCCACAGTCGGAGAGATCCGCAGCCTCGGAGAAAATACGTATTTGGTACAGCTGACGTTC
>CAVAJA010000139.1:0-4873 GCA_963588615.1 Lachnospiraceae bacterium
GATTTCTCATATTTTCCGCGAAGCTCGCGTCGAACAAGTGACGCAATCATGTCGCGATACTCGCAAATTTCCTGTATGTTCTGCAGCATAACCTCACCTTGTCCCGGCACAGTCATGCCGGTTGTCCCTATTCATAATGCCGGCGCAGGCTCCCCATGCAGAATAAATGCATGAACAGCCAGACCGCAGCTCTTTGATGGAGCGGAGCCTTTGTCTTTGTCAGCAACATCAGCTTCGGGTTTTCTTTGTAATCTGCCAGCTCGTCTTCCAGAATTCTGCTCGCCCACTGAAAGACGGTTCTCTTATCTTCCCTGTCTGCGCCTCTTCCCAAATCCCAGAGAAACGTGATGAACACACGGACAATGCCCAGCTCAAAATACTGCCAGTGTCCTTTTTCCTCTGCTGTCTCCTTCGATGTCTCCTTCGCGGTCCTCAATGCATGTTCCGCAGCACATTCCCGAACCACACTCTCGATCTCATCCAGCGGAAGCCGGTAATTCCGCAATCCCCGCATCCGGTGTCTTGCAGATTCTGCTCTCTGCACATAGTAATACCCGCACTGATCTACGATACAAACCTTCTCGCAGAAGTAATTCGCCCTCAGTCCTGCCGGGATGTCCTCTCCCCGCACATCTCCGGGCATGACCATCGGAATATCATGCTTCCTGCAGAATTCCGTCCGATAAAATCTGGCACAGTTGGACAGCATGTGATATGCATACTCCTCTGATGTCCCTCTTTCATACCTGTCGTACCCGTCCAGGGGCGAATGTTCTCTCCTCCTTTCACCGTTTTCGGATACCTCCGTGTACCCGCACAGACATACCTCGGCATGTTCCGCCTCCGCCGCACGGACAAATGCAGCAATGTAATCCACCTCGATATAATCATCTGCATCCAGAAAGGTTACGTACTCTCCCCTTGCCAGCTCCAGACCGCGATGTCTGCTGAAGGACACTCCGTGATTCTCCTGTTCCAGAATGTTCAGACTGCGCCCGCTGTTTTTAAAACAACCGGTTTTCCCCTGCTGTTCCCATATGCGCTCCATCTTGCGGAGCACTTCTCCTGTGCGATCCTTGCTGCCGTCTTCGATGATGATGATCTCCAGATTTTCCCAGGATTGATTCAGAACCGATTCCACACACCTGACAATGGTGAACTCCGCATTGCAGGCCGGAATGATGATAGAAACTAATGATGTCATTTAATTATGCTCACTTTTCCTTCTGCAGCTCTTGATCTCTTGTCTGCGTGTGTATGAAGCGCTCGTCCCGAAGAGCCAGCTCCTGTGCCAGGGAGTCGATCCTCGCACTGAGTGTCGATATCTTGATCGCATTATAAAAAATCTGCAGCAGCAGAAATGCAATCACGACCAGATAGACCAGATTGCTGGGCGACATGATTCCCAACACTCTGCACAACACGTAGATGATATTCGGAAATGCACTGATGATGATGAAGAAGACGCCTGCAGCAATCCAAATGATGCAGTCCTCCAGCTTCATTGCAGATTTCCGGATCTTAAGAGCCACATGCAGCAGCATGAGCACCGAGCAGGCGATCAGCGCCAGACGCAAAGATGCAGGCATTAGAGTTTCTCCTTTCTGCGAAACCACTGCAAGAACAGGATGGAGGAGCAGACACGCACCATGTACCTGGTGATCGACAGCGGGTTAAAATAGCTGTGCCCCGCCATCCGCTTGCGCATGCTGACCTGAATCTCCTCTACCTTCGCCCCGCATCGAATCAAATACGCAATCGTATCCGGTTCGGGATCAAAATTCATGTACAGGGCATAAAAGCGAATCATCCTGCGGCTGAACAGCCGCATTCCCGACGTAGAGTCGGTGAGCTTCACCCCCGTCGTCACATAGATGATGAAGTCAATCAGCGAATTTCCTGCTGCGCGAAGTGAGAACGATCTCCTATCCTCCACATATCTCGAGCCGATGACAATATCGGCTCCGGTTTCCCGCATCTTATCGAGCATCGCTGCAATGTAATGCGGATCGTGCTGTCCGTCCGCATCAAACTGCAGCGCACAGTCGTAGCCATTCCGATAGGCAAACTTCATACCGCTCTGGAAAGCCCCTGACAAACCAAGGTTCAGGGGAAGGCTGATCAGATTGTACCCGTTCTCCTTACAGATGTGGGACGTCCGGTCCAGCGATCCGTCGTTTACAACCACATAATCGTGTTCAGGATAACAGGCTCTGAGTTCCTCGATGACTGCTGCAATATTTTCTTCCTCATTATACGCAGGTACGATAATCAATAGCTTCATAACAGGACCTTTTTTTCATTCTCTACCACTTTTTTATTACCGCTCAGCGTCTTGGTACCGCCATCCTTTTGACTGCTGCGGGCCTCTTTGTAGATCACATGCGTCATGGTACGAATATGCTCTGCAAAATCAAGTGTCATATCCGCCCTGCAGATATTCCTGTTCCACTGCTTCAAAAGCGCAGGCTCTTCCCAAATTCTCCGAAGTGCCCCCGCAATCGACTCCCGAAGGCTCCCGGCATCCCCGTCAATGATCCATCCGATATCATTGTCCCTCAGAAGATCCTTCGCGCCCACACGATCCGTCAGCAGCACCGGAATCCCAAGGCTTATGGCCTCTGCTGCCGTAAGTCCGAAGGTTTCATACCACGTGCTCGGAATCACCATCAGATCGATGTTCGCAAGGCTCTCGGAAAACTGCCGGTATGTCCTGTACGGCGGCAGATAATGGATGTAATCCGCCTCCCTGCCGCGGCCGGCGCAGCACCAGTACAGCTCCGCCTTCACGCCCTCCTGCCTTACCTGCTCCACCGCTTCCAGCAGAGCATCGCAGCCCTTCTCCCTGCGCATGGCTCCCATGTAACCAAGCCGCAGCACATCGACATCCGTTTTGCGTATCGTTCGAGCATCTCTGCAGTAGCTGCTCAGTATACCGAGCCTTTGTCCTTTTATATTCCCCAGAAACTGACGGTAGATTTTCTCCGTCTGCTCGCTGTTGAAATGAAAATAATCAATGAATGAAAATTTTTCAAGAAAATCTTCCGACAAGGTGCGGTATCGAGCCTGTTCTGCGGCATCTGCTCCTTTGTTTTCCTGCTGTGCGTCCGCACCTTTGCCTGCGTCCGAATGCCGGATGCTGCGGATTCCCAGCCTGCTGTATGCCATTCCCACCGCTTTACCGACAGGACTCTGGTCCAGGAGAAGATGTCCCGTCGAAAAGGCATTCCGGCAGCAGGAAGGACATTCCCGAATTCGCTTTGCCGCATCGCAGGGTGCATCGCCGCACATCATGATGGTAGCAGGGCAAATGCCGTAATAATCATGCGTCGTACAGACAATGGCTGTCCCAGAGGCTCCGGCTGCAGCGAGCATACTGCGGTGCACCCCCATCAGAGAGTGGACATGGAGAATGTCCGGCTTCTCTCTTTGGAAAAATGCAGCATAGTTCTCATATCCTGTATCAAAGGTAAACCACGGAATGTCCCGAATTCCGTTTCCCATCGGGATCGGAAGCGGATTGATGACCGCATGCACCGGAATTCCGTGATAGGCGGTCCGCTTTCGGATCGCAACGTGAGAATTTCTCCTGCCGTGAATCTCTCCAGGAATCAAAAGGCTGACCTCATGTCCCTGTCGCTGCTGTTCCTTTGCGCTGTCCAGGGCATAGCCGATCATCCCTCCGCCCCGAAGGGGAGGCAGACCGATCAGATAATGAATGATCCTCATACCACAGACTTCCTGTCTCCTGCTCTGTTTTTCAACCTGCGGACGAGCTTCTCCGCCCTTGTTCTGCCGTAAATCTTCTGATACTGCCCTGCTTTTCCAAGTGCCGAACAGATTTCATAAAAGTGAAAGGCCGCTCTTGCCTTCAGACAGGCTCTGCCTTTGCCCGTCGAACCGGGAAAATGAAACGCATCTTTGCTGTGCTCTTCTTTGATCCTCTGATACTGCAGAGTGATTTTCTTCTTTCCGGTCTTCTGCGAGCGATACACGGCCTCGTAATCCGAAGCGCTCACCTCCAGCTTCGGGCGCACCCTTTCAAAGGCTTCTCTTCCTCTTTTGGTATAAAGGATCACGCTGGAGTCCCCTTCCTTTGTCTTTTCCCCCGGAATGTAATCATCTCCCAGGGCAATGTCCGACAGGGGATTGAGCTTCATGGTGCAGTATCTGCAGCGCTCTAGCTCAAAGAACTTCTTGATCATCATGCGCTCCGTCCGCGGCAGATGCTCTTTTGTCCCGTCCCGGTAGACAATGCCTACATTTCCCGGCCAGCCGCCGCTGTCCTTATCCCTGAACAGGACATTTCCTACCTCTTTTGCACTTCCGTTTCGAGCTGCCAGAAATTTAAAATACTCCGGAGCATTGTACGACAGTGTTCCATCACAGAATAACCCTACAAACAGATAATTTTCCCGCTCCAGCCCGAACATCTCGATCATATTCAGCAGCGATGCGGTACAGCAGGGAGTGGCGACAAGGATGAGCTTCTTCTCCGGGTTTCTTCGCATCTCTTGGGCCGTTTCCTCCTGCGATACCGGCAGGTACCTGGACTTTTGTGTGCAGCTGCTCTCGCTGCTCCTGTAGCTGACTGTCTTCTGGACTTCCCCTGCATCCTGGCTTGCCACAACTCTGGCATCCTCATAAACTCCCTGCTCCAGCAGAGAGCGGATGAGTTCCGTCGCGACTGCGCCGCTCGATGCATTGTGACGGAGCGCCTCATCTTTGGAATGAGCCGAGAAACACACACGATCCGTTCTGCTGTCCTCCAAGGAGAGATTTTCGGCCTGATAGGAGGCGGCGGACATTCCTGAACACACCGCAAGACATTTCCCGCATTGAACGCAGCCATCCCCGATCACCGGCTCATAAT
>CAVAJA010000140.1:0-4045 GCA_963588615.1 Lachnospiraceae bacterium
CAAATACACCCATCGGTCCGTTCCATACAACGGTCTTAGCCGAAGCAACTGCCTCTGCATACAGAGCGCGGGTCTTCGGTCCGATGTCCATACCCATTCTGTCAGCCGGAATCTTGTCAATATCAACGATCTGTGTGGCAATTGCAGCATCATCGATCGGATCCGGGAAGTGATCGGTCGTAACCGCATCTACCGGCAGGAGCAGCTTCTTGCCGAGCTCGTCAGCCTTTGCCAGCATCTCCTTGCAGTAATCAACCTTTGTCTCATCACAAAGAGAAGTTCCGATCTCGTAGCCCTGAGCCTTTGCAAAGGTATATGCCATACCGCCGCCGATGATCAGAGTGTCGCATTTCTCGAGCAGGTTGGAAATCACGTTCAGCTTATCAGCAACCTTGGCACCGCCAAGAATTGCAACAAAGGGACGAACCGGATCCTCTACGGCATTGCCGAGGAACTTGATCTCCTTCTGCATCAGGTAGCCGACTGCGCAGGTGCCGCCCTTCTCGCGGATGTATTTGGTAACGACAGCAACAGATGCATGTGCTCTGTGGGCAGATCCGAATGCATCGCATACATAATCATCTGCCAGATCAGCCAGCTCCTTTGCAAACTGCTCGCCGGCATCCTGCGGCTTGGTCTCCTCCTTGCCGCGGAAACGAGTATTCTGGAGCAGGATGACATCGCCCGCCTGCATCGCCGCAACAGCATCTGTTGCGGCCTGGCCGGTTACATTGTAATCCGCGATGAACTTCACCTCTTTGCCCAGTTTCTCAGAGAGGCGCTCTGCTACGGGAGCCAGAGACTCGCCCTCGTTGGGACCATTCTTAACCTTACCCAGGTGGGAGCAGAGAATTACCTTTGCACCCTCCTCGATGAGCTTATTGATGGTAGGAAGTGCTGCAACAATACGGGTTTCGTCTGTGATCTTGCCTTCCTTCAGCGGAACATTGAAATCGCATCTTACCAGAACTTTTCTTCCGGCTGCGTTGAAATCGTCAACAGTCTTCTTGTTTAAAGCTGCCATTTCCTTCTCTCCTTTCAAAAAGAGAACCGAGGTCCAGGCCTCAAGGGCCCGGGCCTCGGTTGTCAGTTCATTATCCAGTTTCGGTTCGCCGGACAATTACTTGTTCAGCAGAGAACCGAAGTGCTTGATGGTGCGAACCATCTGGCTGGTGTAGGAATTCTCGTTGTCATACCAGGAAACAACCTGAACCTCAGTGGTTCCGTTGTCCAGAGGCAGAACCATGGTCTGAGTTGCATCGAACAAAGAGCCATAGGTCATTCCAACGATATCGGAAGAAACGATCTCATCCTCGTTGTAGCCGAAGGACTCCGTAGATGCTGCCTTCATAGCTGCATTGATCTGCTCCTTGGTAACCTCACCCTCAACAACAGCAGTCAGGATGGTGGTGGAGCCTGTAGGTGTAGGAACACGCTGTGCAGAGCCGATCAGCTTGCCGTTCAGCTCAGGGATTACAAGGCCGATTGCCTTTGCAGCGCCGGTGCTGTTGGGAACGATGTTAACAGCTGCAGCGCGGGATCTTCTCAGATCGCCCTTTCTCTGAGGGCCGTCCAGAGTCATCTGATCACCGGTGTAAGCATGGATGGTGCACATGATACCGGACTTGATCGGAGCCAGGTCGTTCAGAGCCTTTGCCATAGGAGCCAGGCAGTTTGTTGTGCAGGATGCAGCGGAGATGATCTTGTCATCTGCAGTCAGACCCTGGTGGTTAACGTTGTAAACGATAGTAGGAAGATCGTTTCCTGCAGGAGCAGAAATAACAACGTGCTTTGCACCTGCATCAATGTGAGCCTGTGCCTTTGCCTTAGAGGTGTAGAAGCCGGTGCACTCCAGAACTACATCAACGCCAAGCTCGCCCCAAGGAAGCTCTGCAGCGTTAGCCTTTGCATAGATGGTGATCTTCTTGCCATCAACTGCGATGTAATCCTCGCCAGCCTCAACCTTGTCGCACAGTGCGTATCTTCCCTGTGTGGAATCATACTTGAGAAGGTGAGCAAGCATCTTAGGAGAAGTAAGGTCGTTGATAGCAACGATCTCGAATCCCTCTGCTCCGAACATCTGACGGAAAGCAAGACGGCCGATGCGGCCAAAACCATTAATTGCAACTTTAACTGCCATTTTTCAATCCTCCTGAAAAATTTTTTTGATTGACTCCCATATCAGTCTGTCAATTTTTTATCAGCAAGGTTATGATACTCGACTGCCGAAGCAATTTCAAGTAGCTTCCATGGAGAACATCCGTCCCGCCCTGGTTGATTTTGATGTGAATTTGCTCAAAACGCGCTTTTTTCAGCCATGCCGGACTTCTGCCGGGACACAGCTTTCGTCGCTGATTTTGTGAAAATCTGCTATCATACCTTTGTTTTCGTTAACGCAAATCCCGTGCAGCCAGGAGGTTCGTATGTCCATTCTGTCCGATTATCATCTTCACACCTCGTTTTCAGCGGATTCCTGTTCCGCCATGGAGGATCAGATCCGTGCCGCCATAGCTGCGGGACTGGAGTCCATCTGTTTCACGGAGCACGTGGATCTGGACTCACCCTTCCGAAACACTCCTTTGGGTGATCCGGAGGGAGATTTTCATATTGATTATTCCTCTTACAGGGAGACATATCTTCGCATGAAGGACCGATTTGCCGGCAGAATCCGTCTTTTTTTCGGACTGGAACTGGGACTTCGCGCCTCCCTGAAAGAAGAACTTGCCGCCTACCTGCGGGAGCATCCGGATTTCGATTTTATCATCGGATCCACACACTCTGCCCGCGGCGGCATGGATCCCTATTACAACTCTTTTTTTCAGATGGAGTCAGCTGCCGACGGCTCTTCTGTGCAGGAACCCCGGGAGGACTTTGACCCCTACCGCGATTATTTTGAACAGGCTCTCTCCAATGTCCGCACATTTTCAGACTTCGACAGCTACGGCCATCTGGACTATATTTTCCGCTGCGGTCCAAGATCTGCCGACGGCTCCTGCAGACAGCGGACCTCTTCCTTTCTCTATGAACAGTACCGCGATTCCATCGACGCCATTCTCCGTGAATTGATCCTGCGCGGCAAGGCACTCGAAATCAACACCTCTCCGCTGAAAAAGGGCTTTCCCGAAACGAATCCCGGGAAAGCCGTTCTGCAAAGATATTATGAACTTGGCGGCAGACTCATCACCGTCGGCTCCGACGCCCATGTCCCGGAGGCCGTCGGCTTCGGCTTTGATGCGGCTGCACATCTCTTGAAGGACTGCGGCTTCACGCAGTATGTCACCTTCGAGAAAAGACACCCCGTTCCGCATGCCCTCTGATCCGACATTCAGAGTCCCATTTCCCGCAGCACACGGTAAAGATGTGCTGCCGGGAGCCCCACAATGTTGTTGTAGTCACCGCGTATTCCCGTCACGTAGCGTCCGAAGACGCCCTGAATTCCATAACCTCCTGCCTTGTCCATCGGCTCCCCGGAATCCGCATATTCCCGAATCTCCTCCGGCGTCATCGGCGCCACGGAAACCTCCGAGCACTCAGCAAAGGTCACCCTCCGATCTCTTCCGATCACTGTCACGCCCGTATAAACCTGATGAGATCTCCCCTGGAGACCCGAAATCATTTCATAGGCCTCTTCATGACTTCCGGGCTTTCCCAGAATTCGTCCGTCTGCAGCCACCACGGTGTCCGCACCGATCACAACGGTTTCTTCTGCCGTTTCGGACGAATCCCCGCAAAAGATTTCTCCTGCAATTGCCTCCGCCTTCTGTTTCGAAAGCTGCCGAACCACTTCCTGCGGATCGGATGAATTCGTGACCTCCGGAAAGGTGCAGGGCCGCACCTGTGCCGTCAATCCGATCTGCTGCAGGATCTGTATTCTTCTGGGAGATGCCGAGGCCAGAACAATTTTCATATTTTCATCCTTTCTGTGCAGCCGGACTGCCCAGCTGCGCCTTCCTGTACACCTGCCGGTAGCTGATCCAGATCACTGCACCTGTCAGAACCCAGGACACCGGATATACCACGAAAATCGCACGGAACGTGTGCCAAT
>CAVAJA010000141.1:0-2458 GCA_963588615.1 Lachnospiraceae bacterium
CTATCAAAAGCGCAATCTCAAGCCGATTTGCCATCGGCTCAAATCAGCATGTGCGAACAGCAACGCGTGACTTACAGTGTGCCTTCCTCTGCCTGCTCTGCCTCGCTTGCTGCAGACTCTGCTGCAAGAGCATCCTGTCCCTCTGCATCTGCAGCAACATTCTCCTCGCCCTGGCGAGCTTCGATTACTGCATCAGCCATCTTGGAACAAAGAAGCTTTACGGCGCGGATGGCATCGTCATTGCCGGGGATGATATAGTCCAGCTCATCCGGATCACAGTTGGTATCTGCGATACCGATCAATGTGATTCCAAGGGAATGTGCCTCATTGATGCAGATCTTTTCCTTCTTGGGATCCACAACAAAAATGGCATCCGGAATATGAGTCATGGTAGTGATGCCGCCGATGTTAGCCTGAAGCTTTGCCTGCTCCTTCTTCAGAGCTGCCACTTCCTTCTTAGGAAGAACATCAAATGTTCCGTCGTTCTCCATCTCGTTGATCTTAGCGAGACGCTCCACTCTGGTCTGGATGGTCTTGAAGTTGGTCAGCATTCCGCCGAGCCATCTGTGGTTGACATAATACATACCGCAGCGCTCTGCCTCAGCCTTAACAGAATCCTGAGCCTGCTTCTTGGTTCCTACGAACAGGATCGTACCGCCCTGCTCAGCGATCTCGAAAACAGCCTTGTACGCCTCATCAACCTTGACAACTGACTTCTGCAGATCAATGATGTGAATTCCGTTGCGCTCCGTGAAGATGTAGGGAGCCATCTTGGGATTCCAGCGACGAGTCTGATGACCAAAGTGCACACCTGCTTCCAGCAGATCCTTCATAGATACTACGCTCATTTTATTATCCTCCGTTTTGGTTTGTATGCCGGGAGCATCCGGCCTTCCGCATTTCTTTCGCAGTAAGAGGTGCTGCAGCAATCCTTCTGCAGAACTCTCCCAAGGACTCATGCCAGCCTCTCGGCCACCGACACCTGCTGAAAATGCGTGTTTTATAGTCCTTCACCATGCGAACACCGCACAGCTTTTCGAGTATACCATATCTGAATCTTTAAGTGCAAGTGCCTCTCATGCTTCCATGCGTGTGCGCATGGTATCCAGCTCATGATACACCGCTTCGTTTAAAACCTTGATGTACGTTCCCTTCATCCCGGAGGATCTGGATTCGATCACACCGGCAGATTCAAACTTGCGCAGTGCATTGACAATCACCGACCTTGTGATACCCGCCTTATCTGCAATCTTCGAGGCAACCAGAATTCCTTCTTTTTTGCCGTCCATTTCTTCAAAAATATGCAGAATTGCCTGAATCTCCGTGTATGAGAGCGTTGAGAATGCTGACTTCACAATTGCAGTGCGGCGATTTTCCTCTGCAGATTCTTCCGTAACGGCGCGCAGCATCTCCAGCCCGACTACCGTTGTCCCGTACTCACAGATAATAATGTCATCGATTTCGTAGGGCTGACCGCCATTGTAAATAAATACCGTTCCAAGACGCTCCCCGGCAATCTCAATCGGACAGATAATCGCATTGTGTGCGGAATCTTCTGCATCAAAGCCAAGCGTCGGCAGCATCACATTTTCATTGGTTGACAGAACCGCAAGAAGTCTTTCGTTCAGATCATGATCAATGAACTCGCCCAGATCATCCTTCATCAGATTCTTAATCGGTTCGATTGTCTCTCTGTTGGAAACGCCGAGAACCTTTCCTTTATGGGACAGAACCAGCATATTGCTGCTCATGATATCACTCATAACGGCACAGATATCATTGAACACCACCTTTCCGGTGCTGTTATTGTGCAGGAGTCGCTCAATCTTTCGTGTCTTGTCCAGCAGCTGTACGTTATTCACGCTCTTGCTCATCTCATTGTTCCTCCATGCTCTTTTTATCTGTCACAAAGCCGCATTCTTCATTGCAGCACACCAATTTGCTTCCTTTTTCCAGAAGCAGACCGCCGCATTGCGGGCAGGCCTTTGCATACGGTCTGTTCCATGTCATGAAATCACACTCTGGATTTCCCAGGCAGCCGTAATACCTGCGTCCTTTCTTTGTCATTTTAATGACGATATCTTTGCCGCATTTCGGGCAGGGAACACCAATTTTCTCGAAATATGGCTTGGTGTTGCGGCACTCCGGGAATCCGGGGCAGGCAAGGAAGCGGCCGTGCGGACCGTACTTGATCACCATTCTGCGTCCGCACTTCTCGCAGATCTCATCCGATTCTTCATCACGAATTTCCACCTTTTCCAACTCCTCGCTGGCTTTTTTCACCGCTTCGTCCAGATCCGGATAAAAATTCTCAATGATCGTCTTCCACTTCACCTTTCCCTCTGCCACGCCGTCCAGCAGTGACTCCAGATTAGCCGTAAACGTCGGATCCACAATTGCAGGGAAGGACGTTTTCATAATGCTGTTGACGGCCTCGCCCAACTCCGTCATATAGAGA
>CAVAJA010000142.1:0-6540 GCA_963588615.1 Lachnospiraceae bacterium
TTGTACGATGTGATTGAAAAAGGAATTTCACATCCCGTCCACGAGAATCCGAACAGCTTTGTATTCGCCTCTGCCCAATCGGCAGCCACCTTCATGTCCGATCCGGACGCATCGCAGGCAAGAATGAAACCGTACCAGCCAGGCTCAGAAGCCGCCCTGTCAAGCGTGGTAGACAGTGTTTCTGCCGTTCCATCCTCGCTCTTTCTTACTGTTACATACACGTCCTCCGGTCTCGGATCTTGTGCAAATGCAATGGTCGCCGCTCTGTATGCATCAGATGTCTCTGTAAATCCATAATCAGACAGGTCTGACGCATAGGAGATTTTGGCAACTGTCGGCATCGTTGCCCCCGCTTTCTCAGGAGCGGAAACGACAAGCAGCAGTGCAGAATACGATGTCCCCGAATTGGTGGGAGAATCAATCGATATCTGCACATTTACAATATCGTCAATATTGCTCATTCTGTTCCTCCTTCGTTATTGCTCAGATTCTGTCTGAGCTGTTATTTCAGCCTCTTCAATGTAAGAGGCTTCTGTTACCATCTTTTTGTTTCCTCCTCCGCTCGGATTCGGAATTTCGTTGTTGTTCTGGTAGTAATCGCCGTATGTCATGTCGGTGAACCGCACTGTCAGTTCCACCATTGACCGATATTGAAACTGTGCCTCGCGGATCAGTGCAGACAGGTCTCTTGGCTGGCTGGCAACTGCAACCGCCATCCCGTTCTTATATTGATAACCAAGTCCCATATCAGACCCCAGGTAGTCCAGGAAACTCACCATGTCATCCAGGGCTGTATCTGCAAAAACCGTTCGGTTTCCTTCCACGCTTCTGCCTCGGGTGTACAGGTTCACATCCACACTTGCTGTCATTTCTCTGTATGCTCTTACATCACCGTCTGAATTGAGCACCTTCGTTTCGTGGATCTGTCTCTCAAGGCCGGTGAACTGAATCGTCACATACGGTTCCGGCATTTTCGTCATCTTTGAATTTGCAAAAAAAACGTGGTCGCTACCAAAGTAGTCGGCCACTAATTTGCGAAATGCCTCTTTCGCCTCTGCTATTTTCATCTTCTATTCCTCAACAGGCGGTTCTTCCTGATTGGTACATTGGACGAATGTGCATGTCCAATGCTTCAGAAACGTGTTCTCACTCAACCTCGCGGACCGGCATTCAAACCATTTACCCTGGAACCAGATCCTGTCTCCTCTGGATCCGGTTCTCTCGTCTGCGACTTTTAGCTCCGTGTCCGTGAACACTTTGATGCTCTGGGTGCTGATGTCTCCATCCGCTCCCGTTGCACTTGTGTTGCCCGTTGTCTGCACGTCTGCCATGATGTACAGATCCTCGGAAAACGGCACCTGATACCCGCCGACATTCACCGGCTCAGAGTAACGCCGTATCAGGCGTTTCTTCTTCCACAGCGTTAAACCCATCTGGATGCCCTCACGATTCCTTATCTTTTACAACATAGACAATCCTCTGTCTCATCTGTCCGGTGTCAATCAGAGGCTTATCTGACCCCTTCCTGGCTATCGTAGACGGTGCGTTGGGTGTCCATTCGCCATCTCTGATTTCCCTCTGCATCTTGCCCTTGGTGTATGCTCCGACCCGATTCAGAACAATCGAAACGGTCCCGTGGCTCTTCACTGCTGATCTCAAAGACTTCGCAGTATACTTGGTTATGGCGCCCTGATAATCCTTTATGGTCTGACGCATAAATGGTCTGGAAGGACTTCTTTCCGTTCCGAATTCGTTCCACGCCGCAACCTGTGCCATTGTGGTGCCGTCTTCGTAGCTGCCGGACTGCTCATTAAAGCCAATCTCGACGCATTTCCCTTCCATTTCCTTGGTCAGCTTTTCCAGCCTCTGCGCAGCAGGTGTCATTCCTGGGCTTTTTCCTGTATTCAGAAGGTTCTGAATGGCGTTCCACAACTTGTCAACACTAGACATCATCTACCTCACTTAAAAAAACCGGCTCCCCCGCCGACACGATCGGGATGATAACGTTTCTTTTTAATGTCAGGAACTCAATGCCATAAATCGTCAAAGCATACTCAGATTCTGCATCGGCTGTTGAGATAGAATTGGAGAATGATACCGAAGTCTCACCCTCAGACGCAGATGCAACACGAAGTGCCGCTCCCATCGATCCAAAGCCGTCATCTGCGCCCTTGTCCATCATCTTCAGCTTGTGGGCCGTCAAATAGGCAAGGGCCTTTGTGTAAGACGTTCCGAATCGCTTGGCAGAGATCTGATCAGAGAACAGCGCCAAATACGTTTTTATGCCATATGTTTTGACCGTTCCATCCTCATTTAGTTCGTCATTATCAGGGAGTTCTGCAAACTCTGCTGCGACAATTCGGAAAATCCGTAATGCTGCATCCATAAGACTCTCATCCATCATCGACACCCCACTAAACTATCTCTTCAGCAACCTTTGCTGTCCTCTTCCGTGTCTTCTTCTCCGCTACCGGTTCCTCAGTCTTAGAAGATCCTCCTTCCGGTTCCTCCGATTTCTCAATCTTTGCGAGGCCAATCTCGCCCAGGATACTGACTTCAGTCTCCAGCGCATCCGACACTTCTACGGTAGTTTCAGGAAGGACGGCAATAGGCTTACCATCCTCCCCGCGAAAACCAATGACCTTGTTGCTAGTATTCGTTACCTTCAGCATATCTACTCCTTTTTTCAATCTGCTATTAGATGCCAGGGATGACCATCATAGACATGGGATAGTAAATGATTGCACCTGCATGTCTCTCCTCGCAAGGAACCTCAATCTCCAGACCCTTCGGCTGTGCCGTGTACTGATAGAAATCCATCGGAATCTCGATAGAGAACTTTCTGATGTCGTTCTTGTACAGGAAGCCAACGCTCTTCGCATACGGATTAGTAGACGTAGACTCAGCTTCCAGCTCGTTTGCCTGATCAAAAGTCAGATCCGGGAATGCGTCTTTTACATACTGGAGCAGAGTAGTCGCCGTTCCAGGAACTCTCTTGGAAGACAGAGAAATCCATACGGACGGAGGAAGCAGCAATGTATCCGGCTTCTCCACATTCTGAGTGGTGGTAGCCATCTGACGCAGCGCACCGCCGATGTCTGCGATAATCTCATCCGCATCCTTCTTTGCCCAGTCAGTTGCAGAAGTATCTGCAGCCGCCTTGGAAACAACATAGACGGGAACATTGTTGGTCTTTGTCAATACTCCGACCAGACCGTTCTCCACATCGCCAGCCCACGCGATCTCGTTGGCCTTGCGGTCGATCATGTACTTAGCCGCCTCGCCTCTTCTGGTATCAAGAGACTTGCCAGCCATACGAGATGCCCGCATATCCTGCATCGAATATCCATAGGAATCACCGATGGACTTCACGTTGCTGGTGGATGCCTTGCCCTTTACATCTGCTCTCGGAAGATCGGTGGAATAGTTCGCAATAATCTTTGCAAAACCGGTCTTCTCGTAGGAGTAGTAAGTAATTGTATCTGCACCAGGATTAACCTCGTGGGATACCGGGAAGTGCTTCTCAGCAGTGAACTCAGGATACTGTACATCGTAGGTCTCGGCCTTGATGTAATCCAGCTCACGAGCGAAGAAGATAGAAGCATCCTCTGCACTGTCAAAATGCATGGTGTTGTCGCCCTTCAATGCATTCGGAATGCTAGAAGATCTGATTGCGTTTGCGTCCTCCTGATCATAGGTTTTGGACGGCATATTCGGATTGTAAGCCATGTTATTTACCTCCTAAAATTAAGCAACAACCGGATCAGCATTGTACAGAACTACCGGTGCAATACCATCCTCGGATGCTCCAACGAAACGACCATTGATTGCAATAGCTCCAGATGCGGTCTTGGTGAAGCATCCTGCATTGTCGCCAGATGCGATCAGATAGACTTTATCATTCACCGCTACATCGCCATCGACGCGTACCCATACCTTGCCTACGCGGATGACAGACAGAGCCTCGCCCTTTGCAATGGACACGATGTTATCTGCGCCCAGTTCATGAGCCTTGTGTACTACGACACCCTCAAAGAGATCGGACGTGGATGCCGGAAGCTTGATGCCATTGCCGGCAGATGCTCCAACCACAGCGCCGTGACCGAACTTCAGCTTTCCAGTCTTTTCCTCGTTGGTTCTGGTGTTCACCTCATAGGGTGCCAGATCAAAAAGACCGCCCGGAACACCGGACGGAGTTGCATAACCATATTTAGTCTGAGCAGCCATTATTATTTCCCTCCATTCTTTCTTTCCTGCATACGTGCTCTTGCAGCCATAGCAGCCGTAAGACCTGTCTGATCAGCGGAATCGTGGTTCAGTCTGCCTGCCATCTGTGTTCTCTGCCAATCAATGCCCTTGCGGCCACCAACATTATTCTCAATCGCATACTGATATGCGTAATTGATGTAACCCTTGGACTTGCCATCCAGACGGACCTTCGGACTCACCGCCTTGATGACTCTCTTCTTGATCTCCAGATTCGAAAGATTTTCAACGCCATCTAGGTTGAGACGATCTGCCATGCGGAGAATTGCAACTCTCTCGCGAATCCGCTTATCTACGGAATCCTTGTTCATGGGAAGCTCATCGTCCTCATCTTCCTCCAGGCCATCGTCCTCACCCTCGTTGGATGTTCCGATGTCGTTCTTTGCCTGAATCTCGTCGATGGAATCGAGCAGCGTCTGGATGTCCTTGTCCTGTTCATCCAGCTTCTCAGTTGCCTCCTCCAGTGTCTGGGGAGCCTCATCGCCATCTCTGCGATCTCTGCGGTCTCTTACCATCTGGATCTTTTCCTCAGGAGTCGGAGCATCGTCCTCATCCTTGTTCTTCGGAAGATCGGTAAGCGCAACATCATTGTCGTCTTCCTTCTCTTCCTGCAATCCTCTGATCCCCTTCATGTAATCTTCGGGGCTCATCGGCTCGCCGTCGTTTCTTGTGTGTCTCATCACACGTCCTCCTTCATTGGTACTGTTTGCGCTTCTATCTTTACCGTCGATGTTTAGACGGGCCTTCTCTCCCGCCCTCGCCTCTCCGACTAAAGCCAAATGATTGATGCGGATATTCCTCTGTACCGCGTCATAATGCTCACCGTTGTATTCTCCGGGAGTATTATCAATATCAAGGTTGTAGCCAAGGGAAAGCTCTTTCAGACCGCTCTCCTTCATGCTGTCCACATCGTGGATAACAATCTTTGCTCTAACCTTGTCCCCATCTCGATAGCCAGGCTCCAGGATTGTTCCAATCTCTTCATCTGTAACATTATCCTTCGTCACATAACCAGCATCATGCGTGATGATCACCGGCTTTCCAACATAAGATGCAAGAGAATCGTCGCTGAACACCTCCTCTGGTGGTCTGAACTCCTTCCTGACTGATCCGTCCGGATTGTGGTACTCGAAGATTCCGATCCTTGTTACCACGGGATGGTCAATCAGATATCCTTCCTTCGTGAAGTACGTCTGATCATTCGTATCCAGCCGGATAACATCCCTTCTGTATAGGTTTGTGATCTTCATCTTTCCTCCAACAAAATTTGCATACAAAAAGAGCCGCAGGATTACTCCTGTGGCTCTCACGTAATCTATATTGCTATCTCAGTTGCTTACTTTAAGTGAGATTCCTTCAGTTTTTTTGCAGATTCAATTCTCTGCTTTATGATTTCCTCAAATGTCGCATCTTCGCCTAATTCGCGGTAATCTCTGTCAACTTCCTCAAAAATTATTGCATTTTCATCTCTTCCAATGCGTTCCCCTTCAACCTTTGTCTTTATCTGTAAACCTTCCTGGAACTTGGCACATTCTGCGAAAACGCTGACCTTCTCCGGATCTTTTGCGAAATCTTCAGGCTTCCCGTCTGGATATGCTTCACAACGCAACAGCCCACATCTTTCCACAAAAGCATTAGAGTCTTCACATACAAGCTCTGACAATCTATGCCTGCATACAGAACACAGATGTTGGCACGTACCAATATCATAATACAACTCTTTATCCCAAGCTTCGTATCTCACGTTTTTTTCTTCCATTGTTTTTCCCCCTCTATACTACTATTATAGTATGTTTTAGGTAATAATGCGATTGTTTTACATCTCTACTCAATGGATTTTAAATCACTCTTGTTGGCAGTATGCACGTCAACATCAATATATAACGTTCCATCTGCGTCTTGCACAACCTTTGTAATTTTGAACGTGGACCCACGCTGGACGATCAACTCAAATTCTCCAAAGCTCTTGTTGCTAGTTGTTTCCGGAGAACCATCCCAATCTTTCCCCGCTCCGCATCCGTATTTTGAAAATGGCTCAGCATACGAAGCGTGACTTCCTGCCGGGATATACGCATTTATCTTTACCTGTCCATTATAACTTCCCCCCTTCTTTGGCGACGTAGACAAAAACCCTTCTTGTACTACTTCTTTCCCTACCAGATCGTCAAAACCATCGCCCTGCAATCTTTTCCTAAATTCTTCCTCGCTGATGCCAAGTATAGACGGCGCATATTTATCTGACGTCCCTCTCTCCGCCCATATGTCACTCTTCGT
>CAVAJA010000143.1:0-2786 GCA_963588615.1 Lachnospiraceae bacterium
GAGTCAGTTCCTTCTGGGAGTTAAGGCTGTTGCAGGAGAAGAGGAAACAGAAGATAGTGGCTCCGAAGAAAACTCCGATTCAGAAGATTCAAATTCGACAGATTCGGATTCGGCTGATTCTGCACAGGCAGATTCGGAGGAAACAGAAGAAAGTGATTCCGAAGAAGAGAGCGGCACATCGGACAGCTATGCGTCGACGGCATATGTTTTCAGTTCGGTTCTGACCTTCTCTGACGGTGCCGACCAGATGGTTTCCGGATCGAATTCCAGCCTTTTCTCGAGCCTTGTCAGTGCGTTTGTGGATAAAAACGGCAGTTCAACAGGAATTTCTGTTGCGGTAAAGAGTGTGAGCTCATCTTCTCTGACGGTGCCGACGATGACAGCAATCATTGTCAACTTGTTCTGCATCATCTTAATTCCTCTGATTCTGCTGGTGATTGGTTTTGTCACATGGTTTGTGCGGAGGAGACGCTGAAGATGAAAAAACAGAAAATACAGATGCTGGTTCTGGGCGTGCTTTTGGCACTGTGTGCTGCAGGATATCTGCTTGCTGCAAGAATTTCGGAGAAAAAGGAAGCGAAAGAACAGCAGAAGGAGGACGGAGAGTATACTGCGCTTTCTTTTGATCAAGGTGAGCTGACCCAGCTGCAGATCACAAGCGAAGGCGGAACGCTGAACCTCTCCTATGATGGTGAAAACTGGAGTTTTATCGATGATATTGATGCATTGATGAGCGGAGACGAATCAGAAGATGAATCCGAAGACGAAAGTTCTGAAAGACAGACGGAAGAGAACACATCGTATGAGGTAAATGCTTCGAAAGCCGATGAGATTTCAGCGGCATTGTCAAATCTGACCTGTACCAACGAGATCACGGATGTTTCGGACCTGAGCCAATACGGATTGGATGAGCCGTCAGCAACTATTCAGATCACAATGTCTGACGGAACAGAGCACACCGTGGAGATCGGATCGGAGAACACACTGATCAGCTGTTGGTACGTCCGCGCAGATGGAAGCGATACAGTTTATACGATAAAGCAGAGCACGTATGAATTGTTTCTCCAGACAGATACGGATGTGGCGCAGGAAGCGGCAGAGTGATCGTGGATAGGAACAGCATCTTTCTCACGGCGCGTGAACAATAAAAGAAAGTCAGCTAACAAGAATTAGCATACTTGAACCTCCTCTTTTCCTTGCGGATGAGAGGGGGGATTTTTATAATGAGAGCGGTGCAGAATTCCGGAATATGGAATTCATATGGATGTTTTTCTGCCGGGTACGGGCCACACACAAACGAGGCAGAGTGCACAGATTTCTTTGGTGCTCTCAAGAGAATCAGGGCGAGAGTCAGGAGAAACGGATGTGCATGCATTGAGATGAGGAGCTTCGGGCACAGCGGCAGACGAAACGAAAGGAGAGAGAACATGAAGCGTAGAGTGGCGGGATTGGTAATGGCAGCTGTAGTGGCGGCAGGAATCCTATCAGGCTGCGGCACCGAGACGGGAGAGACAGCAAAAGAGGAAGACAGCGAGGTGACAGCCGAGGAAGCGGATGCTGACAAGGAGGGTGAAGCGCAGGATGCTGCAGAGGAGGAGTCAGATGCGGCGGATTCGGCGGCAGAAGAGGATGCGGCGGTTGATTATGACGGTACGCTCATCCGGGTCGGTTCGCTGAAGGGACCCACTACGATGGGACTTGTGAATTTGATGAAGGCCTCTGATGAGGGAACTTCCCAGGGAAATTATGAATTTACAATGGCATCGGATCCTTCAGAAATTGTGGCCTCTGTTGCTTCGGGAGATTTGGATATCGCGATGATCCCGGCGAATCTGGCAGCAACCTTGTACAATAAGACGGAGGGGGGAGTGTCTGTGATTGACATCAATACACTGGGCGTCCTCTACGCGGTCACGGCGGATGAGAGCATTTCGTCCATTGCAGATCTTGCAGGCAAAACCGTTCTGACAACCGGACAGGGGGCAACGCCGGAGTATGCACTGAACTATCTTCTGGATGCGAACGGAGTTACGGACTGCACGCTGGAATTTCATTCCGAGGCAACGGAGATTGCAGCTCTCCTGCAGGAGGATCCGATGCAGATTGCTGTCCTGCCGCAGCCTTTTGTAACCGTAGCGGAGGCTCAGAATGATCAGCTCAGAACAGCATTTTCTTTGACGGATGAGTGGGATGCTGTGACAGAAAACGGTTCTCGTTTCCTTACGGGAGTTACGATTGTGCGCGATGCATTTTTCGAGGAGCATGAGGACGCCGTTGCTGTCTTTATGGAAGAACATGAGCAGTCAGCGGAAAGCGCTGCGGCAGATGTCGAGGGAACAGCAGAGCTGGTTGCTGAGTATGGAATTCTTGAGAAGGCTCAGGTTGTACAGAAGGCGCTTCCTTACTGCAACATTGTCTGCATCACAGGCGAAAAAATGAAGGAAGCTCTCTCCGGATATCTGGAAGTTTTGTATCAGGCGGACCAGACCTCGGTAGGCGGATCGCTGCCGGCAGATGATTTCTATCTGCTGGACGTGCGCAGTGTGTCAGCACAGTAAGAAGAGACAACAGTGAAGAAACGGATTTTTACAGCTGCCTGCTGGATTGCAGTCTGGCAGCTGGCGGCGATTCTGATCCACAACCCTATATTGATTGCGGGACCGATCGAGACGGTAAAAGCCTTGTCAGAGCTTCTCGGAACAAGTGCGTTTGCGGAGAGTGTGACATTCTCTTTTCTGCGAATCGTCGGCGGCTTTCTTGCAGGATCTGCAGCAGGAATTCTGTTC
>CAVAJA010000144.1:0-2573 GCA_963588615.1 Lachnospiraceae bacterium
ATGTAGATCACAGCCATAAAGGGAACGACGATCTGACTTACCGTTGCGATCCTCTTGATGCCTCCGATCAGAATCGCAGCCACACACAATGCAAGAATCAAAGATGAGACAACAACCGCCACAGAATAAGATCCCACGAACGGAATCTGAATACAGTTCTCCTTGTTCGGATCAAAGAAATTCTGCACAGCACTTGAAATTCCGTTGACCTGACTGAAGGTACCGATTCCGAACAATCCGACGCAGACGCCAAAGAACGCGAAGATCTTTGCAAGCCACCGCCAGTTCTCTCCCATCCCCTTCTCAATGTAATAGAAGGGACCTCCCAGGCTGTGACCATCCTCTGCAACCACGCGGTATTTTACCGCCAGAAGTCCTTCGGAATACTTCGTCGCCATGCCGAAAAATGCAGCCACAATCATCCAGAACAGCGCTCCCGGGCCTCCTGCACAGACCGCCGTAGCAACTCCTACGATGTTGCCCGTTCCGATGGTCGCACTCAGTGCTGTGCACAGCGCGGCGAAACTCGAGATTTCTCCCTCTCCGTCCTCCTCATTCTGAAACATCCATTTCAGTGCAAGGGGCAAACGTCGTATCTGCAGCAAATGAAGCCTGCAGGTGAGCAGCACACCGCCCGCGATGATCAGGACCATCAGCGGCACGCCCCACACAAGGTCATCTACCGCAGCTAACAGGTTGTTGATTGACTCCGCCATTGGAATCTCCTCCCTCGTCTTGTCAAGACCGTATGTATTTATTGTTTTGTTGCATAATTGTATACAATACTACTGACAACAAGGGAACCTGTCAAGATTCTGCGTTTTTTTCAAAGGCCGCCATCAGATATGGCCTTCCGACCTTCAGGAGCTCATGATCATGATTCGGCCGCAGAGACCACCTGCTGTCAATGATCATGGTGTTCTCTGTCTGCTCCGTACATGCCGGCCACCTGCCAATGCCGTCGGCAGGGGATACAGACGGAACTCCCGTTCTGGCAAATGTCAGCACCGCAGAGAAAATCTTCTCCTCCAGCTCCTCTGTCCCGTCCTCCTGTGTGGAGGGAACCATCTGTGTGTTGTGGAACACATACGGAATATCCGCGCAGTGCCACGGCGTGGATCCTCCGTCAATCGGCAGGTCGTGATTGAAGAGATAGGAATAGGTACAGTCGTTTAATTTACTTCGCTCCGCAATATATTCCATCGCATTCTCCCGGAACAGGAAATCAATTCGCACAAGGTCGGCAATTGCGCGCTCCGGGTACGCCTTTTCATACAAAGGCAGCAGCTTTTCCGTTCCCTCAGCACCAAGATATTCCTTTATAAATGCAATCTGTTCCGATCGGGAAGCACTCTTTTTATCGTACGGCGGCCTCTGGAAGGCGGTGAACTCCCCGTAGGTTGTTCCGACTACGAGCGGGATCTGCGCTGTTTCTTTTCGGAAGCCGTTGAACATAGGATCTCCTGCGTAGAACGCATTTTTGAAGGGCGTCGTCCCCACGTTGCAGCCATCCGCCTTCAACTCCGGCAGGACCTTCTGATAAGCCGCCGCAAGATCATGGTAGGAAACCGTTTCCAGCTCCTCAACGGACGAAATACCCAGCTCGCCCATCATCGCCTCGGCACATTTCCTGCCGCTGCCCACCGAATCCGGCAGTCCGATCAATGACGGCTCCCTTCCGCTGCAGACACCGCTCATGATGATGCCCCGCTGATACAGTCCGTCTCCCTCCGGAGACTGCAGAACGCAGGTCACCTTTCCGCCTCCGCCCGACTGACCGAAAATGGTCACATTTTCCGGATCTCCGCCGAAAACCTCCGCGTTGTCATGAATCCAGCGAAGCGCCGCAATCAGATCGTCTGTGCCCGCGTTTCCGGAATTCACATATTCCTCTCCATAATCCGACAGATCCAGATAACCAAGGATGTTCAGTCTGTGATTGACGCTCACAACCACGGCATCTCCAAGCTCTGCCATGTTCTCCCCCTCATAGGCCCAATGCTCAATGGCGGAACCGTCAGAATACGCTCCGCCGTGAAACCATACGAGGATCGGCCGCTTTCCTTTGTCTGCAAGTCCCGGCGTCCAGATGTTCAGATTCAGGCAGTCCTCATTCTGCGGCCAGAAGCGGTGCGGCACCAGGAGTTCGCCGCTCGGTCGGTTTTCACTCATCACAGGACATACGAAGCCGTAGCTGGAGGCATCCAGAACGCCCTCCCAGTCATACTCCTTCGGTCTGTGAAACCGCTCTGCCTTTGCATAGGGAATTCCCTTGAAAATATACAGATTTCCCTTTACATAGCCCTGGGCCGTGCCATGTGTTGTCTTTGCCAAGGCCGTTCTGCCATCTCTTATAAACCGATATGCCATTGTCCCCTCCTTTACACGCATTCTCCCATTCGTTTCAGATACACGCGGTCTCTCGTTCCTTTCAGAAAACACAAGGATTCCGATTTTCCTCTCCCCCTATAGAAACACAACCTCGGAGGACACCGCGTACAGCAGGAGGATCAGCAGCAGCTGCACCACCAGAATCGCCGGCATCCCGATGACGAATTTCGGTTTTCTGGTCT
>CAVAJA010000145.1:0-2925 GCA_963588615.1 Lachnospiraceae bacterium
TTCACCAGCTGTGTCGTGGAACCGTTCGTATACTCCGACAGCTTCTGCCCCGTCAGCCGGAAGTTAAAATAATCCGGCAGCATCAGGAAGGTCTGTGCCTTCTCAAGCAGCTCCGGCGTGCAGCGCTTCACCGCTGTCAGCTGATAAATCGTATTGAAGATCTGCTTCTGAATGCCGGTTCTGGCATACAGATCACTCTCGGAAATGATCTTGCTCACCTCGGCATCCATGCCGTCCGTTCTGTGATCACGATAGCCGTAGGTGTCTCCCAGGATCTGATCCTTCTCATCCAGGAGCACGTAATCCACTGCCCAGGTATCAATTGCCATGCTGACCGGGATCCTCCCGATCTCTTTGCATCGCTTCATGCCGTTGACAATCTCTGCGAACAGTCTGTCTACGTTCCAGAGGAGCTTTCCGTCCACAGAATCCATCCCGTTCTCAAAGCGATAGATTTCCTCCAGCTCCAGCCTGCCGTTTTCCATATGGCCCAGAATATGACGCCCGCTCGAAGCACCGATGTCTACCGCAAGATAATATTGACTCATATTTTCACTCCTTATTCTGCATCAGCACCGAAAGCCTTCAATTCTCATCCTGACGGAAGCTGAACACCTGCTCCAGAAGCGGCTGTGCGCCGGTCACCGGATCCTTATCCATGATGAGAATATCCTTCATGTAGGCATCCCACTTTTTGACCACTTCACTTTCTGCCTGCACCTTTCCCGCATACTCGATTCCCTGCTCGCACTCGTAATAGCCGAACAGCTCTTCTCCCTGCATCCAGATGCTGTAGTTGCGGATCCCCGCATTCTCCAGCACCGCCTTCATCTCGGGCCAGATATTGTCGTGCCGCCTGATATATTCATCCCGGCTTCCCGGTACAATTCTTCCATGCCATGCATATCTTTCCATGATTGACCTCCTGCTCTTGATGACTCCATTCTATGATTCTGCCGCTTTTTATAAAATGACATTTTTTGACCGAATCACTGTACTTTTTTTCATTAAAAAAGCTCTGCCGCCGAGAACATTCCCGAACAGCAGAGCCGCGCACCTTGCCGGCGCATCGTTCACGCAATCCATCTATGATGCCCATCCTCAAGCTGTCTTCGCGCGAACTTTGCAGCGCATCAGCTGCAGCCGGTCACAATCAACCGGGCTGCTTGCCGATATATGCAAGGATGCCGCCATCGACATACAGAATCAGTCCGTTGACAAAATCCGATGCCTTGGAAGCCAGGAATACGGCAGGACCGCCGAGGTCCTCCGCATTTCCCCAGCGTCCTGCCGGAGTCTTCGCAACGATGAACTGATCAAAGGGGTGTCTGCTGCCGTCAGGCTGAATTTCACGAAGCGGCGCTGTCTGAGGGGTGGCAATATAGCCGGGACCGATGCCGTTGCACTGAATGTTGTACGCACCGTACTCAGATGCAATGTTCTTGGTCAGCATCTTCAGTCCGCCCTTTGCTGCCGCATATGCAGAAACGGTCTCGCGACCTAATTCACTCATCATGGAGCAGATGTTGATAATCTTTCCTCCGCCCTGCTGAATCATATCCGGAATCACAGCCTTCGATACGATGAACGGAGCGTTCAGATCTACATCGATAACCTGACGGAACTGATCTGCGCTCATCTCCGTCATCGGGATTCTCTTGATGATGCCCGCATTGTTGACCAGAATATTGATGTGGCCAACCTCCTTAGTGATCTTTGCTGTCAGTTCATTGACAGCCTGCTCATCCGTAACATCGCACACATAACCGTGCGCCTTGATTCCGGCCTCTTCGTACGCTGCAAGGCCCTTATCCACCAGCTCCTGCTTGATGTCGTTAAAAACAATGGTTGCACCGCTTGCTGCCATTGCCTTTGCAATTGCCATTCCGATTCCGTAGGATGCACCGGTCACCCAGGCAACCTTTCCTTCCAGTGAGAACATGTCCTGATTTGTGTTCATTTCTGCTCCTTTCTGTCGTGCTCTCCAATGTCACATCTTGTCTGTCATCTTCGAACTCCCGCAGATGTTCTGCACATTTGCAGAAGAATCCGTCGAATTTCAGGGCTCCAGCATGATCTTGACTGCTGTCGGATCCTTTTCTGCCGTCTCATAGGCCTTTGCCCAGTCCTCGAGCTTGAAGGTGTGTGAGATCAGTCCGTCTGTCTTAATCAGTCCCTTCTCGATTCCGCGGATGACTGCCGGGTAAACCTTGGCCGACAGATGAGAACCAATGATGGTCAGCTCTTTGCCGTCGCCGATGGTGTTCCAGTCTGCGCTGACCAGATCGGACAGCACTCCCATCTGAACGTAACGTCCATGGTTGCACAGTGCATTCAGTCCCTGTACTGCGCTCTTCGGACTTCCGGATGCCTCAACATATACGCTGCACCCGAGGCCGTCGGTCAGCTTCTGGATCTCCTCCACTACATTGCACTCCATAGGATTCAGCACGATGTCAGCGCCGTATTCCTTTGCGCGAACCGCACGCTCCTCGCGAACCTCCAGACCGATGACCATCTTGGGCATCTTCAGATTCGCGATGTTGCACATCGAGGTCCCGATGGCACCAAGGCCTGCAATGACCACGACATCATCATGCTGAATATTTGCCTGCTCCAGTGCATGCATTCCGCAGGCGATGGGCTCTACCAGAACACTCTGTTCCTTGGTGAAGCTCTTGGGCAATACGTGCTTCAAGCTCGTCTTGGGCAGCTTCACATACTCTGCAAATCCGCCGTTAGCATATTTCTTGAATCCGAACACGGCACTTCTCTTGCACATCCAGTATTTCCCGTTGCGGCAGAAATAGCACTCTCCGCACGGTACAACCTGCTCAGCGCAGACATTGTCGCCCATCTGAATTCCGGGAACCTCGCCGCAGATGTCCACTACCTCGCCGTAGAATTCATGGCCCGGAACACACG
>CAVAJA010000146.1:0-4704 GCA_963588615.1 Lachnospiraceae bacterium
GGCAAGCATCCGGGAGAGCTCAAGGATATGGTATGTTCCCCCGGAGGGACGACAATTGAAGGACTGGAGGCTTTGGAAAAAGGAGCGTTCCGCGGAATGGTAATGGATGCAATTGATGCATGCATTGAGAAATCAAGGAAGCTGTAAGCAAGGACAGGACGACAGATTTTGCAGACAGTCTGCCAAGGCAGGAGAACGGAGGAAAGAGAATGCCGTTTATCATTATTGTTGTATTGATATTGCTGCTGATACTGGTGATCCCCAACATTCGGATTGTGCCGCAGGGGTATGTCTTCGTTATTGAACATCTGGGAAAATATAAGACCTCATGGCAGGCCGGTCTTCATGTGAAGATTCCGTTCATTGAGCGGGTGGCGAAAACCATCAGCCTGAAGGAGCAGGTGCTGGATTTCCCGCCGCAGCCGGTGATCACAAAAGATAATGTCACCATGCAGATCGATTCTGTGGTGTTCATGAAGGTCTTTGATCCGTCATTGTATACGTACGGAGTGGAGAACCCGATTGCCGGTCTGCAGAATCTGTCGGCCACGACGCTGCGCAACATCATCGGAGAGATGGAACTGGATCAGACGCTGACCAGCCGTGAGACCATCAACGGAAAGATGCAGGTGATTCTGGACGAAGCAACCGATCAGTGGGGCATCAAGGTGACCCGCGTTGAAATCAAGAACATACAGCCCCCCAAGGAGATTGAGGAGGTCATGACGAAGCAGATGCGCGCCGAGCGCGAACGCCGTCAGACGGTACTGGAGGCTCAGGCCCATCAGGAGGCAGTGGTTTCCAGAGCAGAGGGAGATAAGAAGGCCAAGATTCTGGCTGCAGAGGCCGAGAGAGATGCTCAGATTGCATTGGCAGAGGGCAAGGCAAGGTCATTAAAGCTGGTTTATGAGGCAGAATCGCAGGGATTGGAGGCATTGCGAAATGCAAATGTATCCGAGTCCGTTCTGCGTTTGAAAGGACTGGAGGCACTGAAGGATGTGGCCGACGGAAGGGCAACGAAGATTTATATGCCCTCCGACATTGCCGGAATTGTCAGTTCCCTTGGACTTGCAGGGGAGGCACTCGGAATCGGAGATGCTGCGGCAATCGATAAGAGCGCCAAACCAAAGAAGGCAGTGGCGGAGGATCCCTGCCTGCATGAGGAATCCAGTGCAGGAGCGAGGGAGGCTGCGGCAGCGACACAGGCCATCAATGCAGAAATGAATTCTGTGGATTGGGAAGAAGAGAAATAAAGACAGCAGATACGGCATTCTAAGATCGGAGAAGGGTATGTACGAAAATTTTAAGGGCAGAGATTTTTTGAAGCTGTTGGATTATTCCGGACAGGAAATTGCACAGCTGATCAACCTGGCAGCATATTTTAAAGAGAAAAAACAAAAGGGCGAGCCGGTGGATCAGCTGCGCGGGAAGAACATTGCGCTGATCTTTGAGAAGACCAGCACCAGAACACGCTGTGCATTTGAAGTGGCTGCTCACGATCTTGGAATGGGAACTACGTATCTGGATCCGTCCGGATCACAAATCGGAAAAAAAGAGTCCATTGCGGATACCGCTAGAGTTCTGGCCGGAATGTTTGACGGCATTGAATACCGGGGCTTTGGTCAGGATATCGTGGAGGAACTGGCAAAATATTCCAAGGTTCCTGTGTGGAATGGTTTGACCAACGAGTTTCATCCGACCCAGATGCTGGCAGATCTCCTGACGATTCGGGAGAGCTTCGGAAGAGTCCAGGGTGTACATTTGAGCTACTATGGTGATGCAAGATACAACACCGGAAATTCTCTGATGGTTCTTGGCGCAAAGGTCGGCATGCATGTGACGTTGTGCTCTGATAAGAAATATTTTCCGGATGCGAAACTGGTGGAAACCTGCAGAAAGCTTGCAAAGGCCAGCGGAGGCAGCATCATGCTGACGGAGGATCCCGTGGAAGCGGCAAAGGGTGCGGATGTGTTCTATACGGATGTGTGGGTTTCCATGGGTGAGTCGGATGCCGTATGGACGGAGAGAATTCACGACCTGACCCCTTATCGAATCACAAAAGAGCTGATCGATCTGGGAAATGAGGATTGTATCTTTATGCATTGTCTTCCTGCATTCCATGATCTGGGCACAGGAATCGGAAGAACGATTCATGACAAATTCGGCTTGAATGAGATGGAAGTGACCGACGAAGTGTTTGAGTCGGAACGCTCTGTGGTATTCCGTGAGGCAGAGAACCGGATGCATACCATCAAGGCAGTCATGGCAGCAACGCTCGGCTATGAAGTATAGTGCAGAGCAGCAGATACGAATATTTTTACAATGGACAAAACAAAAGATAAGATTTTAAAGGCATTGAGTGATGCGGAGCATTTTCTGTCCGGACAACAGCTCAGTGACCTGATGGGGGTTTCCCGGACAGCGGTCTGGAAGGCCATCGGAAAATTGAAGGATGAGGGCTATGAGATCGAGGCGGTGACCAATAAGGGCTACCGCCTCATCAACCGTGATGAGGCAGATATTCTGAATCAGACGGAGGTTGAAAAAAGACTGACCACAAGATGGGCAGGACATCCCGTTATCTACGAAGAGAAAACCGGCTCCACCAACGATGACATTATGAGGATGGCAGACGAAGGAGCAAAGGAAGGGACACTTGCCATTGCTTCGCTGCAGACGGCAGGAAAGGGACGCAGAGGCAGAACCTGGGTGTCGCCGGATCTGGGAAATGTTTATATGAGCATTCTGCTGCAGCCGAGGATTGCTGCATCGGAGGCACCGATGATGACACTGATCATGGCACTTTCTGCCTACGATGCGCTGGTGGATCAGGATTATTCGCAGGGACTCCGATTCGGAATCAAGTGGCCTAATGATCTGGTGGTTTCGGTGGACGGCGGTCCCTACAAAAAATTCGTCGGAATTCTTACGGAGATGCGTCTGGAGGACACTGAGATTAAGGATGTCACGATCGGGATCGGCTTGAACCTCAATATGGAAGATGTGGATCCTGCATTTAAAGATACCGCGACCACACTTTGCCGGGCGGTTGGGAGAAAGGTGAACCGGGCGCAGATTGCAGCGGACTGCTGGAATCATTTTGAAAAGGACTATGAAGAGTACCTGGCGGCAGGTTCTCTGGAGCCGCTGATCGAGAGGTATCGCAGGGCGTCCGTCAATCTTGGCAGGAAAGTTCGTGTTCTGGATCCAAAAGGAGAGTACATCGGGACAGCAAAGGATGTGACTGCGGAAGGAGAACTGATTGTGGCGCCGGAGGATGGCTCCGAGGATCGGAGAGTCGGCACCGGTGAAGTCTCTGTGCGGGGAGTCATGGGGTATGTCTAGAAAATAGGAGCAGCATCTGTGGAACGTGAAACATTTATAAATGAGGATCAGTACCGCATCATTTTGTGCGGTGCCAATGCCTATGACAAGAAATATTATTTCAACGAGAAATTCAGCAAGCTTCCGGAGAGTGTGCAGGAGGAACTGCGTATTATCTGCGTATTGTTTACAGAAGAGGTCGGAGGCGTGTTCACCATCGGTTTCACACCGACGGGAGAAGCTGTTATGGACACACAGGCAGAAGAAGGGGATCTTCTTTACGATGAAATCGGAAGTGCTCTTCTCGTCAAGAAGATACGAAGCACCAAAAGGGAGCTGTTCGAATCTCTGGAGATTTATTATCGTGTGACCTTTCTCCACGAGAATCCTGCAGAGCTACTGGAGGATTATGAGGAAGAAACTTAATGGTGCAGATGTACAGAAATGGTTTTCCGACAGGCGGGCAGCTGCCGGGAAGGCTTCAGAGAGGGTGACGGAATGGAATGGAAGATCCGGGATGTGGTAATACCGAATCAGACAGTGCTGGGACCTATGGCGGGGGTGACGGATCTGCCGTTCCGGCTTTTGTGCAGAGAGCAGGGGGCAGGACTGACGGTTATGGAAATGGTCAGTGCTAAGGCCATCACCTTTCACAATTATAAAACAGCAGAGCTGATGAAGACCGAGGAGGCGGAGCGGCCGGTATCCCTGCAGCTGTTCGGACATGAGCCGGAGGTAATGGGGGAAGCGCTGGATCTGATCAGGGATCAGGCTTTTGATATTCTGGATATCAATATGGGGTGTCCGGTCTCTAAAATCGTAAACAATCAGGAGGGCTCTGCCCTCATGAAAAGCCCTGAACTCATTGAAAAAATTGTGAAAACGTGCACAGAACATACGAGCCGGCCGGTGACGGTGAAGATGCGGACGGGCTATGATCACGACCATCAGAATGTGGCGGAGTGCGCGCTGGCTGCCGAGGCAGGCGGAGCGTCCATGGTTGCCGTCCATGGGAGGACAAGACCGCAGATGTACAGCGGCAGAGCGGACTGGTCGAAAATAGCAGAGGTGGTGAGGGCTGTGAAAATCCCTGTGGTGGGAAACGGGGATGTGACAGACGGTCCTTCCGCAAAACGTATGCTGGAAGAGACCGGGTGCACGGCGGTGATGATCGGACGTGCGGCGGAGGGAAATCCATGGATTTTCCGCGAGGTGAACCACTATCTGGAGACAGGCGAACTCCTGGAGAAACCGGGGCATCGCGAGGTGATTCAGATGCTCTTGCGGCACGCCGCACTGATGAAGGAGATCAAAGGGGAGCGCATCGGAATTCAGGAAATGCATCACCACGCAGCCTGGTATCTGCAGGGATTTCCGGGA
>CAVAJA010000147.1:0-5001 GCA_963588615.1 Lachnospiraceae bacterium
GGATGAAGTTTGCAGCATGTCACCTTCTGGCGCCGTCCAGCCAGGATCAGCAAAAGCTTCGATGGGCATTGGAACAGCTGTGCGCTCCGAACCTCTGGTTCGATATCTCCAGCGTTGTTCATAATTGTCGACCGGATGCCTATCCGTATCCCAAGGCACGGGAAATGCTGCAGATCGCAAAGGAACTGGTCGGTGCGGAAAAACTGATGTTCGGAACGGATTTTCCATCGGCATTAAAAGAGGATACCTATGATCACTACGTAAGCTATATCGATGACTCGGATTTGTTCACCGAGGGTGAGAAAGACCGGTTGTTCTATGAGAATGCGCGGAAAGTATATTTTGAAGCATGATATCAGCTCGATAGTCGTTGGTAAGCGGATATTTTGCATATAAAGCAAGAGGCAGGAAAGGGAAGGAGAGAAGAAAATGAGAAGAAAAAGCAGATGGGGAGCGCTGCTCCTTACAGGAGCCATGGTTGTCAGTCTTACCGGCTGTATGGCAACAAAGACCACGGAGACATCGGAACAGGCAGAGTCGACAGATTCGTCTGCAGAGGCTGCAGCAGAAGCGGAAACAGAAACCGAGGTTGCTGAACCGGCAGAGGCCGCCGGTCTTACCATTGATACCGAAACACCGATTACAATTCGCATGAACTGGTGGGGAGGAGATTCCAGACATCAGGCAACTTTGGCGGCAATTGAGAAATTCGAGGAAAAATATCCCAATATCACGGTAAATGCAGAATACGAAGCATTTAACGGACACGAAGAGAAAATTGCTCTTGCGATCAAGTCCGGCAATGCAGCGGATCTGATGCAGCTTGACTGGAGCTGGGTATCAACCTATTCACCGAACGGCGATAACTTTTATGATCTGAATCTGGTGTCTGATATTCTGGATCTGGATAATTATAGCGATTCCGATAAGGAAATCTTTACCATCAACGGGAAGCTCAATGCTATTCCTGTCAGCAATACAGGACGTGTTTTCTGTTGGAATAAGACAACCTTCGACAAGATCGGAGTTGAAATTCCGACAACTTTGGATGAGCTGCTTGCCGCCGGAAAGGCCTTTGAGGCATATGACGATTCCTATTATCCCATGGTTGCCAAGGAACTGGATCGTGCCTTCCTGATGGTCTATTATCTGCAGTGCAAATATGGAAAAGACTGGGTAAAGGATGGCGAGCTGCAGTATACACAAGAAGAGCTGGCAGAGGGCTTTGACTTCCTGAAAACACTGGAAGAGAATCACGTCATCCCGACATTGAAGAAAATTGCCGGCGACGGTGCAGATCTGATTGATACGAATGCGAACTGGATTGACGGACATTATGCAGGAATCTTCCTTTACGATACCTCTGTCGTAAAGCATGCTGAAGCAGTCGCTGACGGCGAGTTCGTAATTGGCGACTATGTAGAAATGGGCGATTATCACGGAGGCTTCATCAAGGTAAACCAGGCATTCGGCATCAGTGCAACGACGGAGCATCCTGCTGAAACAGCCGCACTGCTGCAGTTCCTGGTGGCAGAAGAAGACGGCGTTACCACCCTTGGAGATACCCGCGGTGTTCCTGCGAACCAGGCTGGACTTGCAATGCTCGATCTGAGCGGCAGCCAGGTAGCGGAAGCCAATGCAAAGGCCATTGCATGGGGCGGTTTCCAGATGGATCCTACCTTTGAGCGCAGTTCCTTCACAGGATCTGACGGAACCTTCTACAATGCACTCCAGATGAGCAGCTATGGAGAAAGCGATTCCATGACGTGCGCACAGATGGTGATCGACGGATTGGCTGAGGAACTGGCAAGATAATTCCATTCACAGCAGCCAAGAAATAATATCGATACGGAACAATCGATCTATATTGAAAGCTGAAAAAGGACTTTCCTGGTTAGGATTTGAAAATCAGGAAAGTCCTTTAACTGTTGCAAAAAAACACCAACTATTCGTAAAAGCTGCATTTTGCGAATAGTTGGAAGTATATCCGAACAAATCTCTTGCCGGACACGAATTGCTTCAAATCCCTTTTTCGTGCAGCACAGTTCTTCACACAGATATGAAAAAGCTGTCCTCCCCGGAGGACAGCCTGTAAAAATCATTTCTTCTCAAAATCATCGATCAGCTGGCAAATCAAATTGACCGTTCCGTCGATCCCGAGAATTGCGGAATTAATGGAGAAATCATAGGAATCCGCACGTCCCCATTTATGACTGGAATAATAATTGTAGTAGCTCTGACGCTGTTTATCCTTCTTATTCATGAAATCACGAGCTTTTTGTACGGTATTGATATCCGGATAACGCTTCATGATTTCCGCAATACGTGTATCTTCATCTGCGTGAATGAAGATATTGATGACGTTGTCCCGTTCCGCCAGAGCATTGTCTGCACAGCGTCCGATGAACACAGCAGGCCCCTCTTCAGCCAGTTTCTTAATGGTATCGAACTGAGCAAGGAACACCTTCTGACTGATGGGCATATCCACAAAACTGGACGCATTATAGCCAAAAGAATAGGTATCCATCACCAGGTTGTACAGGAACGAATTGGTGGCACGTTCATCGTGATGTTCTACCATCTCCTTACAAAATCCGCTGTTGCTGGCTACATGAGCGATGAGTTCCTTATCATAGCATTTGATGCCGTAATGTTCTGCAAGCTTTGTGCCGATTGCACGTCCGCCGGAGCCGAATTGTCTTCCGATGGTAATAATTGTCTTCATAGATGCCTCCTTACAGTTGACCGATACCGCAAGCGATCAACATTCTTTTATGTTCTAATTATAAAAAAATAACAACCTTTTTGCAAATTTCGCACTTCTCTTTTATGCAGTATTATATACGCACTGCACCACAAATATGTTTCACAATCAACCGGAGCAAAATAAAGAGCAAATGCAGACACTTGGCACATTCTTGCCGGCGGATTTTTGCTGCGCACAGCAGAAGCTGTGATCTCACAACGGCAGAATGTTCAGAAGATGCTCGAAATACTCCGGAAGGGGTGCATTGATTTCAATGTATTCTCCGGTAACAGGATGCACAAATCCCAGCGTCTGTGCATGAAGGCACTGCCCCTCCAGACGATACGGTGATTTTCGGGATCCTGCATATACAGAATCTCCCAGCAGAGGATGACCGATGGATGCCATATGCACTCGGATCTGATGCGTGCGGCCGGTTTCCAGGCGACATTCCACGTAGGTATATCCGTGAAAGCGCTTCCGCACATGCACGTGTGTGACGGCAGATTTCCCAGAGCCCATCGGAACAACAGCCATTTTCTTGCGGTCATTGCGGTCACGGCCAATGTTGGCGCGGATGGTGATATCATCTTTGGAAAGTTCTCCGCAGCAGATGGCTGCGTATCGCCGCTTAATGCTGTGCTCTTTCAGCTGTTCGGCAAGACAACGATGAGCAGCATCATTCTTGCAGATCAGCAAAGAGCCCGTGGTGTCGCGGTCAATGCGATGCACAATGCCAGGACGCATGACGCCGTTGATGCCGGATAAGGAGCTGCCGCAATGATACAATACGGCGTTGACAAGTGTCCCTGTATAGTGCCCTGGAGCTGGGTGAACGACCATATTTTTCGGCTTGTTCACGACCAGTACATCTTCATCCTCGTACAGAATGTCCAGCGGAATATTTTCCGGTTCGATGTCCGGCAGAATCTTGTCCGGAATCGAGAACGTCACCCAATCCTCTTCCTTTACCTTCAGGGAGGCTTTTGCAGGCTTCCCGTTGACAAGGATCAGGCCGTCCTTCATCAGCCCCTGCAGATAGCTGCGGGAGTATTCCGGCAATTCTTGAGCCAAAAGCTTGTCCAGGCGAAGTCCCTCGTTTTCTTCACTTACAGAAAATGTATTCGTATTCATGTTCGGATCATTCACCTTGAAATGCGGTGCCGGAACAATGGTTCAAAATCCTCATCCTTGTAGCAGAACAGTACCAGCAAAACCAGAACAACCGTACCTGCGGTCACGTAAATATCCGCCACATTGAACACCGGAAAATTGATCAGGGAAACATAGATAAAATCTCTCACGTAGCCTAAAAAAACGCGATCTGCGAGATTTCCCACCGCCCCTGCACTGATGAACATCAGTACCAGAATCAGGGGCAGATAGCGGCGTGTTCTTGGAATTCTGAAGAGAAGTACCCCAATGAATGCCGATACAACAGCAGCAATGATAATAAAAAGCCATTGTGCATTTTCAAGCAGGCTGAACGCCGCGCCGGTGTTCTGCAGATAATAAAACTCCAGAACGCCCGGAATCAGCGAAATTCTGCCGTTTTGGAGCACTGCAGCCGCAATGGACTTGGTCCACAGATCCAGAACCACCAAAAGAACCCAGAGCAGAATTCCCGCTGCAGAGGCGGCCCTGCGGGCAGCGCCGCAGGAATGCCCGGATCCCTCCTCGCCAGTTGACAGTTGTGTTTTTTTTTCACTCACGACTCTTCTCTCCTGTTTTTGCCGAAAAATCGAGTTCACGAATTGCCGAGCGCAGCTCGTCATCCGTCACCGTATCATCCACATACGCATCGCCGATGGTATGAAGGAGAATGAATCGAACCGAACCGTTGCAGGCCTTCTTATCCGATTTGGTCAGCTGCAGAACGGCCTCTGCGTCAATGCTCTCCAAGGAGATCGGGAGACCAAACGGGACAAACATGTCGCGGATCTCGTAATACTCCTCCCATGACAGATACTTGCGCTGATAGGAAATAAAGGAAGCGGCTACGCAGCCAAGTGCAACGCACTCTCCGTGTGCCATTGTAAAATTCATGTATTTCTCGATGGCATGACCGATGGTATGTCCGAAATTGAGGAGCATCCGCTCCCCTTTTTCATAGGGATCCTTTTCCACCACATTCTTTTTAATCTCATTGCTGCGATACAACATTTCCGAGAGAACGGAGGGATCCCGATCACGAATCTCCACCATCTGATCGATGAGCCATACGTAGAATTCGCCGTCCCTGATCAGTGCACTCT
>CAVAJA010000148.1:0-2644 GCA_963588615.1 Lachnospiraceae bacterium
GATCCACATCACAGCCGATGACATATACCGGATTTTCCTCTGAAGAGGCTTCCTTCGCTGCAGTGAAAACACCGTTTCCGGACGCACCTGCTGCAACGAAAATAACGTCTGCGCCATCATTGATCAATGTCTCACCCAATACCTTGCCGGTAGCCTCATCGCCGAAAGAGCCAACGTAATTGCCGCCGACATTCGCACCGGTCACATCCGTTCCTGCATAAGAAGCCTCTTCCACGATCTCTGCGCTTGTTCCGAAATGCTGATTCGAGTAATTGACGCCGCTCATGAAGCCATACTCATAGTTAACATTCGAAGGATACGCAATGCCGTTCACAACTGCAACCTTTCCGGTCTGCGTGGACATTGCTGCAGCAACGCCTGCCAGGAATCCAGACTCCTGCTCCTTAAATGTCATGCCGTATACATTGTCATACTCTGCTTCATTTCCGTCTGCATCATTCGGATTCGAATCCACCAGAATAAAATCAACATCCGGATTCTCCTCGGCAAGCGGTCCGATTCCGGCAAACTGATATCCGCAGCAGACAATAACATCATAATCCGCAACAATGTTCTCAACCGCCTCGTAGCATTTAGCTGTATCGCCGGTTTCTTCCTTGATGGCCGTAACCTTGCTCTCCGGATTTTCTTCAATAAATGCCTGAATTCCTTCGTAGTTGTTCTGGTTGAACGATCCGTCGTCCACTCCGGAAAGAGCTGTCACAATTGCGATATTAAGAGCAGCACCTGCTCCCTCTTCCTCCGCAGATTCCTCTGTCGACTCTGCCGATTCCCCTTCCGCAGTCTCCTCAACTGCAGTCTCTTCTGATTCATCCGAAGTTGATACAGGCTCCCCTGCACAACCGGACAAAAGTGCTGCTGCCATTGTCATGGAGCAAAGCATGCCGATAACTTTTTTTCTCATTTTTCATACCTCCTCTTGATGCAGCGCAGTCACCCAAGCTCTGCCGTTCCCTTCTCGAATCACTCCGGACGACTGCAAAACAATCATGTTGCAATCATAAATGCCTCACATTGCAGGCACATTATTGCCCTTTCCGAACGTAATAATACGAGCTCTCATCCTAAACTGCCGGATGATATCTTTTCCGCAGCATCCGCCTTCTCTCTTCTCTTTTTCACATACTGAAGCAGCAGTACCAGAGCTACGCCGAATACACAGGCCACAAAATTGAAATTGGACAAAGAGAGCGGGCTTTGCGGCACATCCAGAGTTGTAGGTCCCTGAACGATCGCATAAAAAGATCCCACCATCATTCCGAGAATCATATACATGGACTGTACGCGATAACGTTCCAGACAAACCTTAATGATCTTCACGACCGTCAGAGCACCCGCGATAATGCCGCATCCGAAAAATATCAGGAGCGGTACATAATTCAGTTTCATTGACAGCACTCCGCGGACAGCCGTCATCACAGGGATATACGCACCGAAAATCAAAAGAAGCGTCGAACCCGAAATTCCCGGCAGGAACATCGCCGATATCGCAATCATCCCGATAAAGAACAACTTGATCCCAAGTCCTGCCTGAAACTGACTCAAATCCATAGAGCCGCCGCCTACAGAACCGTTAAGAACCGAAATCCCGACAACCAGTGCAGCACCGATAAAGCCAAACAGGATTCCCTTTGCCACCTGGCGGAAACTCTCTTTCTCTTCTGCATAGATCAGCGGAATGGATCCTGCAATAAACCCAATGAACAGGGAGCTCACCATATGAATATGACTTTCAAACAGAGATGTCAATATCAAAACCGCCAGCCCCATTCCGATGATCCAGCCGATTCCCAGCTTGATCAAATACCGTAGTCCTTCCTTTTTCTCTTCCTTATTTCCAAAAGCCAGCGCATGAATGGATCCTATAAACTGATCATAGAATCCCATGATGAAGGCTACCGTTCCGCCGGAAACTCCCGGAACACTGTCTGCCAGAGCCATGCAGAATCCATTGATGCCTCCGCGAATGAATTCATTCATAAAAAATACATCCTCCTGTTTTTTGCCGGATAACGTCTGCGATTGGTTCGCCGCGTATCACGATACCACACCGGCGCCGGATCATAAACAGGTAATTCCGAATATTTCCTGATTCTTTATGATTACTGCTGTGCGGGAGTCTTCCGATTCTGACACGAATCACGCCTGCAGCAAGCTCACATATGACAATCTCACCATCATCCACGCACCAGGATATTTTCCGCCTGTTCGATTTCCTCTCTGGTCGGCGGCTGTACCTCACGAAGGGAATACGGAATGTTCAGTTTATCATACTTTGCCGCCCCAAGCCTGTGGTAAGGAAGGACCTCGACCCTTTCCACACATTCTGCATCCATCCTTCTCAGTTCATCAATGAAGGCCCGAAGCTTTTTCTGATCTTCCTTCCCTGTTGTGATTCCCGGAACCAGTACATGACGAATCCAGAAATGCTTGTGGTTCTGAACCAGATATCGTGCAAGTTCGAGAATATTGCTGTTGTCCCACCCTGTCAGTTTTTTGTGCTTATCCGGATCGATCTGCTTGATGTCCAGCAAAAACAGATCTGTAACTTCCATCAAGGCGTTAAATTGATCCAGAACCTCCGCGTCCATAGAGAAGGGCTGTCCCGAGGTATCCAATGTCG
>CAVAJA010000149.1:0-28498 GCA_963588615.1 Lachnospiraceae bacterium
GTACGAATATGACATTATCCGCACAAGACTGCGGGAGATGGCATTTTTGACAAAAGGGCTGAAAATTTCGCTGGTGGATCTTCGTGAGGAAGGCAGGACAGAAAGCGGCGAGCCAAGGCGTGAAGTCTTCCACTACGAAGGGGGAATCAAAGAATACGTAGCTTATCTGAATCGCAGCAAAACACCTCTGTACAACGAGATTCTTTATTTTGACGGGACAAAGAACAACGTTTATGTAGAGGTATCGATGCAGCACAATGATGCATACAACGTTTCGGAATACAGCTTTGTCAACAACATCAACACACCGGAAGGCGGAATGCATCTTACCGGTTTTCACAATGCAGTTACGAAAACCTTTAATGATTATGCAAGGAAAAACAAGATTTTAAAGGACAGTGATGCAAATCTGTCCGGTGAGGACATTCGAGAAGGTCTCACGGCAATCATCTCCGTCAAGGTTGAGGATCCTCAGTTTGAGGGTCAGACGAAGCAGAAACTGGGCAATATCGAGGCAAGAGGAGCGGTGGATTCTGTGGTGAGCGAGAAGCTTACATACTATCTGGAACAGAATCCATCGATTGCAAGGATCATCTGTGATAAGGCGCAGTTGGCACAGCGTGCCAGAGAAGCAGCCAGAAAGGCAAGAGACCTTACGAGGCGCAAGACCGCGCTGGAAACGATGTCTCTTCCTGGCAAGCTGGCGGATTGTTCTGACAAGGATCCGAAGAATTGTGAGATTTTCCTTGTAGAGGGAGATTCGGCAGGCGGCTCCGCCAAGAGTGCAAGAAGTCGTGCAACGCAGGCAATTCTGCCCCTTCGCGGCAAAATCCTGAATGTAGAAAAGGCAAGGGAGGACCGTATCTACGCCAATGAGGAGATCAAGGCGATGATCACGGCCTTCGGCACAGGAATTCACGACGAGTTCAAGATTGAAAAGCTGCGCTATGACAAAATCATCATCATGACGGATGCAGATGTAGACGGGGCTCATATTGATACGCTGATGCTGACATTCCTGTATCGGTTTATGCCGGAATTGATTCGGCAGGGGCATGTGTATCTGGCAATGCCTCCGCTTTACAAGCTTGAGCGCAACAAAAAGGTCTGGTATGCCTACAGCGATGAGGAACTCAACAACATTCTGAATGAGGTAGGTCGGGACAACAGCAACCGCATTCAGCGTTACAAGGGGCTCGGTGAAATGGATCCGGATCAGCTTTGGGAAACGACCATGGATCCGGAAACCAGAATTCTGAAGAGAGTCAGCATCGATGAAGAAAGTGAATCGGAGGTAGACCTCACCTTTACCACACTGATGGGGGATCAGGTAGAACCCAGACGAGAATTCATTGAACAGAATGCCAAATTCGTACAGAATCTGGATGTATAGCGGCTGGTTTCGAGCATTGATCAGCTGAAAGAGCACATAATAGTAAGGAGTCTTCATGGAAGACAACGTATTTGACACAAGAATCCGGGATGTGGATCTGAACAAAACCATGCGCAATTCATATATTGATTATGCCATGAGTGTAATTGTGCAGAGAGCACTTCCGGATGTGCGTGATGGTTTGAAGCCGGTACAGAGGAGAATCCTCTGGGCCATGAGTGAACTGGGAAATACACCGGATAAGCCGCACCGTAAATGTGCACGTATCGTAGGTGATACCATGGGTAAGTACCACCCCCACGGTGACAGCTCGATTTATGGTGCATTGGTTTATATGGCACAGCCCTGGTCGATGCGTTACTGTCTGGTGGACGGTCACGGAAATTTCGGTTCTGTAGATGGTGACGGTGCAGCTGCCATGCGATACACAGAGGCGAGGCTGACGAAGATTTCGACGGAGATGATGGCTGACATCAACAAAGATACCATCGACTTCGTTGATAATTTTGACGGAACAGAGAAAGAACCGGCTGTTCTGCCGGCACGTTTTCCGAGTCTTCTGGTCAACGGTACAACGGGTATTGCTGTTGGCATGGCGACCAATATTCCTCCTCACAACTTAAGGGAGATCATTGCGGCCTGTACGAAAATGATCGACAATCGGGTTCAGGAAGATCGTGATACCGATGTGGCGGAGCTGCTGCAGATTGTGCAGGCACCGGATTTTCCTACCGGCGGCATCATTATGGGACTTCAGGGCGCAAGGGACGCCTATCTCACGGGAAAAGGAAAGATCATCACTCGAGCCGTGACCGATATTGAGCCGATGGGAAACGGGAAGAGCCGCATTGTTGTGACAGAACTCCCCTATCTTGTCAACAAGGCAAATTTGATCAAGAATATCGCTGATCTGGTGAAGAATAAAAAGATTGAAGGAATTACAGATCTTCGGGATGAATCGGATCGCGAGGGAATGCGGATTGTCATTGAGCTGCGCCATGATGTCAATGCCAATATCATTCTGAATCAGCTGTTCAAGCACACACAGATGCAGGATACCTTCGGTGTCACCATGCTGTCTCTGGTCAATGGTGAGCCCAAAATCCTGGGTCTTAAGGACATGCTGACCTATTACCTCAAGCATCAGGAGGAGGTCGTCACCCGCAGAACACAATACGAGCTGAATAAGGCCCAGGAGCGGGATCATATCGTTCAGGGACTGCTGATTGCCATAGACAATATCGAGGAGGTAATCCGGATCATCCGCTCCTCTTCTTCTGTTCAGGAGGCGAAGAGCCGATTGACGGAGCGCTTCGGGCTGGACGATGTACAGGCACAGGCCATTGTGGACATGCGTCTGAGGGCTCTCACGGGTCTGGAACGAGACAAGCTGGAGGCAGAGCATGCAGAACTGCTGAAGACAATTGAAAGACTGCAGTCCATTCTGTCTGACCGCAATCTTCTCCTTGGCGTCATTCGTGAGGAAATTAATGTCATTGCAGATAAATACGGGGATGACAGACGTTCCAGAATTGATGTCCATGCGAATATGTCTGAGCTGGAAATGGAGGATCTGATTCAGAACGAGAACTGCGTCATTACGAGGACCAGCCTTGGATATATCAAGAGAACCTCCGCCGATGAGTTCAGGACACAGAATCGGGGAGGACGCGGTGTCAAGGGTGCACACACCATCGATGATGACTATGTGGAAGACCTTTTGATGACGGCAATTAAGGACATGCTCCTTATATTTACGAACAAGGGACGAGTTTATAAGCTGAAGGTTTACAAAATTCCGGAGGCATCCAGGACCTCGAGGGGAACGGCGATTGTCAATCTCCTGCAGCTGGATCCGGATGAGAAGGTAGCGGCTCTGATTCCTGTAAAAGAGATTCGGGATGATAAGAATCTCTTTATGGTGACGCAGAAGGGAATCGTAAAGAAAACAAAGTGTACGGATTTTGCCAATATTCGGTCCATCGGAATCAATGCTATTTCCATTCAGGAGGGGGATTCTCTGATCGAAGTCAAAGAAACCTGCGCAGAGGATGATGTGATCATTGTCACGAAAAAGGGCATGGCAATTCGCTTCCATGAGACCGAGGTCCGCACGACAGGGCGCACCTCAATGGGGGTTCGCGGCATCACCCTTTCTGAGGAAGATGAAGTCATCGGCATGCAGCTGAACTCACAGGGCGGTTCGATTCTGGTGGTATCAGAGAACGGCATGGGCAAGCGCAGCGATCTGAATGAGTTCCGCATCCAGGGCCGCGGCGGAAAAGGCATCAAGAGCTACAAGATTACCGAAAAGACGGGAAATGTTGTAGGAATTAAGGCGGTCAATGATGAACATGAGATTATGATGATCACATCGGCGGGCATCATCATTCAGATAAGGATGAGTGAGATTCCGGTGCATGGAAGAATCACATCGGGTGTGAAGCTGATCAACCTGGAGGAAGGCGTAAAGGTAGTAAAGATCGCCAAGGTACGGGAAGAGATCGATGACGGAAAGACAACTGCAGAGGCCTCTTTTGGGGAGAATAATGCAGAAAATGAGATATCCGGAGAAGATGCTCCGAAAAAATCAGAGGAATAACAGCACCGAAGGTTGACGGCACAAATCTGCAGAATGGTATGCAGACAGAATCCCCTGCGAATCTGAAAAAGATTCGCAGGGGATTTTTAAGATGGTATATGCAGCAGATTTAGGTCTGGGGAAGATTCAGCTCCTGATTGAGATATTTGACAACCTCTTCTCCATCCAGTCCGTGTACTGCACAGGCATCGCCAAGGCTCTCCATGAGAGCAGCGGGGCAGCTGATGCAGCCCATTCCCACACGCATCAGAACCTCTGCTGCGTCAGGGTGTGCCAGAATAACATCTCTTACAATCATATCGGAGCGAATCGGTTCCTTGCTCTGCTCCATTTCGTTTACCTCTGCCATGGGTTTATCCTCCGTGGAATCCGTCATTGATTACGAAAACAGTTTAACACAGGTGATATTGGTTTAGCACCTGCAGGATTCAATGCAGTGCCCTGTGTCGCCGGCATGGATTACAGTTCACCTGCAATTCCTGTGACCTTGTAATCCTTGTCTTCTACAGCCTTTTTGAGTACATCGTCTGCAACATTCTCAGAGAGCCTGACAACAGCAGTGCCTGCCTCATGAGAGACATCGGCAGAATATACGCCGTCCAGTGCTTCCAGTGCTGTTTTGACCGTTTTTTCACAGTGGCAGCACATCATTCCCTCAATCTTCATTGTTTTCGTCATTGTAGTATCCTTTCCGGCTCCGATTTCGGAAGCCTTTGCATGTTCTCCGGCAGATGTTCTGCAGGGATGGTTGCTGAAAACTTTTTTATGTTCTGTGCAGGAATCACCGGAATCCAGCAGCAGTTCATCGGAAAGAGAATGTTTCGTTCTGTGGTCATGCCGGGCATCGTGCATGTGGAACAGATTCAGGCGAAGTGCATTCATGCAGACGAAAAAGCTCGAGCAGCTCATGGCGGCGGCACCCCACATGGGATTCATAGAGAAACCCCAGTGAGAATACAATCCGGCTGCCAGCGGAATCAGGAGTACGTTGTAAATGAGTGCCCAGAACAGATTCTCAATGATGATGCGGTAGGTGGCTCTGGAGAGACGAACCGCTGCAGAGACATCGGAAAGTCGTGATTTCATGAGCACAACATCGGCAGCATCAATGGCAACATCCGCTCCTGCACCGATGGCGATTCCAATATGAGCTCTTGTAAGCGCCGGTGCATCGTTGATGCCATCTCCCACCATGACCACATTTCCCTTTTCCTGAAGTCTGCGAATGATCTCCTCTTTCCCTTCCGGAAGAACGCCGGCTGCAACCTCATCCACGCCGGCCTGTTTTCCGATGGCTGCAGCTGTGCGGAAATGATCTCCCGTCACCATAACTACATGCATTCCCATCTGTCTGAGCTCCCGGATGGCTTCGGCAGAGTCTTCCTTGATGGTATCTGCAACAGCAATGATACCAAGAAATCTGTCATTCTCAGCGAAAAACATAGGAGTCTTGCCCTCTTCTGCCAGAATTTCGGCTTTTTGGAGCAGATCTTCTGCTATGACGGCTTTTGGATAAATATAGTTCTCGTTGCCGCCGAAAAGCTGTTTTCCGTGAAAAATCCCCGACAATCCGTTTCCGGGAAAAACCTGAAAATCGGTCAGATCCTTTTGAATCTCTGCATTCGGATGGGGAACAGAATCATCATTGCAGGAAACGATTGCTTTCGCAAGAGGATGTTCCGATCGAGATTCCAGCAGCTTAGCTTTTTGGATGAGTTCATGGTGCGTGGAATCTGCAGAAGGAATGATATCTGTTACGACGGGAGTTCCGTTGGTGATAGTCCCTGTTTTATCAAGGACAACAATCTGAATTCGTCCGGTCTCCTGCAGAGCCTCCGCTGTTTTGAACAGGATACCGTTCTTCGCTCCCATTCCATTTCCGACCATGATGGCAACAGGCGTGGCAAGTCCGAGAGCGCAGGGGCAGGAAACGACCAGAACACAGATGCCTCTTGCCAGCGCGAAGCCAATCTCCTTTCCAAGAAGCAGCCAGATCAGAATGGTAGCTATGGCCAGTACAATGACAGAAGGAACAAAAACAGAGGAGATCTTATCAGCCAGTCTGGCTACGGGTGCCTTGGTTGCTGCCGCATCACTGACCATGGCAATGATCTGTGAGAGCGTTGTGTCCTCTCCTACTCTTGTGGCTCTGCAGGTCAGAAAGCCGCTCTGATTGGTGGTTGCGGAGCTTACGCTGTCACCGGGGGCTTTGTCGACAGGAATGGATTCGCCGGTGAGTGCAGCCTCATTGACGGCACTGATTCCATCCACAACGACACCGTCAACAGGAATGTTTTCACCGGGGCGGACAACAAAAAGATCGCCGGACGTCACGTCATCCACACAGACCGTCATCTCCTGCCCGTCCCGCAGAAGCGTTGCCGTTTTGGGAGCAAGCTTCATGAGGGATTTCAGAGCATCGGTGGTGCGGCCCTTGGAAATGGATTCCAGCATTTTTCCTACTGTGATCAGGGTCAGAATCATGGCGGAAGATTCAAAGTAAAACTCATTCATATACGGCATCGCAGCCGCATTTCCGCCCTCCACCTGTGCCTTTGTCATGGCGAAAAGCATAACAGTGGAATAGGAAAAAGCCGCTCCCGCACCGAGGGCAATGGTGGAATCCATATTGGGAGCACCGTGGAACAGGCTTTTAAAGCCGGAAATAAAAAACTTCTGATTGATCACCAGAATGATTCCGGACAAAAGCAGCTGAACGAGCCCCATAGCTACATGATTGTCCTGCATGAACCCGGGTACCGGCCATCCCCACATGTGTACTCCCATGGAAAAATACATGAGAACCAGCAGGAACAGAACCGACCAGATCAGGCGCTGCTTCAGAATTGGGGTTGTCTTGTCGCGCAGGGACTCTTCCTGGGCTGCAATGCGTGCGGTATAGTCATTTTTCCCTGCCGGGGATTTCGTGCTTTTAGGGGATGCATGGTAGCCGGCATTCTCAACTGCTGCAATGATATCCTCGGCCTTGGCGGTTCCCTCCACTCCCATGGAGTTGGTCAGAAGACTGACGGCACAGGAGGTGACTCCGGAAACCTTTTGGACAGCCTTTTCCACTCTCGCCTGGCATGCGGCACAGCTCATCCCTTCAACATTAAATTGCTGCATACTCTCTCCCTTCGGACATGTTGTCAGAATCACTTCATCAGCTTCGGCAGAATTTTTACCAGTTCATCCACCTTTTCCTGGTGTCCCTGCTGGATATCCTCTGCAACACAGGTTTTGATGTGATTTGTCAGAAGAACCTTCGTAAAGCCATTGAGTGCACTGGATGCAGCCAGAACCTGTGTCAGTATATCAACACAGTAGACATCAGCTTCCACCATCCTTCGGATGCCGCGGATCTGTCCCTCAATTCGATTCAGTCTCGTGATAAGGTCCTTCTCCTCATCGGCATTTCGCACCTTTTTATGGCAGCAGGGACAGACATCCGAGAGCATTTCCTCTTCACTGTCAATGATCTGCTGTTCATTCTGTTCCTTCCGGGAATTTCGGACATCAGAGTGCATGGTGTCAAAAGAAAAATCTTTGTCTGTCATAGAAAATCCTTTCATTACAGTACGCATTGTCTTTACAGGGAATGCAGGTACTTAGAATCAAAATAATCACATAATACCCTACTGGGGTATATCTCTTATGTAGGAGTATACCCCGGTAGGGTATTATGTCAACAAAAACCGCACTGCAGACCTCGTCTGAGGGATCTGCAGTGCGGTAAGGGGGAGTTATGCAATCATCCAGTCGGATAAATCGGCAAGTGCGGCTGGAAAATCGAACATTTATGAACTTAGGTAATAGAAGTAGGCTCTGTGATCTTGGATAGAACCGGCTTCACAATCTTATCCAGCACCGGTTCTGCAATCTTCACCGGCTCTACGATTTTAACCGGCTCCACGATCTTTGTACTTAGGGTCACCCCGCCTCCGTTCACATCTCTGAGAGCAGCTTCATCTACGGTTTTCATATTGTTGTCAGTCATGTTTTTATCTCCTTTTTAATGTGCATTCTGTCCACACTGTTTATGATCATGTTGCTTACAGATATATATACGACAATTTTAACCGATTCGTTACACAGATGTGAAAAAAAATATTTACGGTACAGATTTTCATCGGATCTGTAGTATCATCAATGGTTGTAGACAGCAATGAATACAGGAAAGGATGAGAATACCATGGAAAATCACAAGGAAATAATCGAGTTCCGTTATGATACACAGCTTCTTCTGGACGTTTACGGAATGGATGATGACGAATGCGATGACCTGGTGGACGAGGCAAGGGATTATATTCTGGAAAACTTCAAAGGGGACTGCCTGATTGTGGCAGGTGATACCGGTGAGGACGAGGTCGGGGGAGAAAAGGCCACGTTAAAGCTGCATTATCATACGAATGAACCCTGGCTGGTACTGGAGTATTTTCGTACATTGGGTGAGATTTACGATATCGTGGTGGAGGACATGCAGCGGCAAACCGACGGACTGCACGGCTGATGGATGTTCTGCGGTGCACGGAGATGATGAAACGTGCCCGAATGGGCGTGTACAGCAGATCAGGCAGATCTGTGTTAGGTCATGAAAACACCGATGAAATGCATGATAAAGAGAGGATAATTTGTGAGATTACGCAACATTCCAAGAGCACGTGAAACTATCGAAGAGAGCCCCTTTGTAGTACAGAATCCGGAAGAGAACAAGGGAAACTGGAAGGAGCTTTTCGGCAATGACCATCCGCTTCATCTGGAGATTGGAACCGGAAAGGGACGTTTCATTCTGGAGCTGGCGAAGCGCCATCCGGAGATCAATTACATTGGAATTGAGAAATTTTCAAGTGTTCTTTTACGGGGAGTGGATATCCAGAACGAGCTTCAGTTGCCGAATCTGCGATTTATTCGGGGCGAGGCAGAACTGATCACGGAATATTTTGCAGCGGGTGAGATTCAGAGAATTTACCTGAATTTCTCGGATCCGTGGCCTAAAAAGCGAAATGCAAAAAGGCGCCTTCCGTCGAAGGAGTTCCTGCGCAGATATGATGCGATACTGGATGGAGAAGGGACGATTGAATTCAAGACAGACAACAGGGAGCTGTTCGATTTTGCAGTGGAAGAGGTTCCCTTCAGTGTATTTGAGATTCAGAAGATCACCTATGATCTTCATGCCGATCCTGTCATGAATGAGGGCAATATCATGACAGAATATGAAGAGAAATTCTCTGCAAAAGGCAATAAGATTAATAAATATATTCTGACAAGAAGAACAGAAAAAGCGGAATAAAGGAGAACACGATGGTATTTACTGCGGATAATTTTGAGACTGAGGTGCTCGGAAGCACTCTTCCGGTTGTGGTAGATTTCTATGCAGATTGGTGCGGTCCCTGCAAGATGATGGCTCCTGCTGTGACAGCAATGGAGGAGCTGTTTCGTGGAAAGGTAAAGATCGGCAAGCTGAACGTAGATCAGGCACCCAATATTGCAGAGAGATACAATGTCATGTCAATTCCTACTCTCCTGTTCTTCAGGGATGGAAAAGTAGTGGGAACCAGCATTGGCCTTATTCCGAAGGAATCCCTGCAGGAGAAGGTGGAAGCTCTTGTGCGCTAGAATGTGCGGAAAAGAAAATCAGCAGAAGGCGGAGAAAACGGAATCTGTCTTGATTCACGGGAGGGCCGTTCTGCATCGAATGACTGCATTCCTCTGCACTGCTGTCTGCAGCGGGGTTCTTTGCATTGCACCGGTTCAGAATGTCATGGCGGCTTCTGTTTCAAACAATGCCTATTCAGAAACGGTGGTGGATGATTCAAAAGGGGATGTTCTGACATCGGACGGACACGTGGTAAATACGTCTGAGGCAGAGGAACAGAGAACAGAGGAGATACAGTCCAACAGCGTGGAAGGCTGGCCGCAGGGTCCTGCCATCACGGCAAAGAGTGCAATCCTCATCGATGCGTACACTGGGACGATCCTGTATTCCAAAAATATTCACGAGAAAATGTATCCTGCCAGTACGACAAAGCTTCTGACGTGCCTCATCGCAGCAGAAAATCTGAATTTGTCGGATATCATTACCTTTTCAGAATCTGCCATTGCCGCAGTTCCGGCAGACGGCTCCAACATCGGCATGAGCGTCGGAGAGACGATCACGGTAGAGGAGGCACTGTATGGGTTGATGGTGGGATCTGCGAATGAGGTGGCCAATGCCCTGGCAGAAAAGGTGTCGGGATCGATCGATGCCTTTGTTCAGAAAATGAATGAGCGGGCTGCGGAGCTTGGCTGTGTGGAGTCCAATTTCGTCAACACCAATGGCCTGTATGATGACAATCATTATACCAGTGCATACGATCTTGGTCGGATTGCCCTGGCATTTTTTGACAATGAGGTATGTCGACAGGTGGGAAATTGTGCCACTTATCACTTCCAGGCAACAGATACACAGCCGGATGATTTCACACTGACGAATAAGCACGAGCTCATAACAGGAGCAACTGCTTACACCGGGATTATCGGAGGCAAAACCGGCTACACCAGCCAATCCCATGAAAATCTGGTGACGGGCTGTGAACAGGGAGATCGCCGCCTCGTATGCGTGGTAATGAGGGAGGATTCACCGGCACAGTTTGAGGATACCGTGACGCTCTTTAACTACGGCTATGAGGAGTTTACGTCCGCTTCTGTGGAGGATACGGCACTTCCAGCCACGGACTGCGCATCCTTCCTGATGGAGGGAATGGATCTTCTGGGATCAGACACGCCGGCTCTTACCATTGCATCCGGCGGCAGCGTAGTAATGCCGGACGGAACAAATGTAAGTGATTTGACGGCAGTATACGGACAGGACAACACGATCACATATTATTATGGCGGAACCGAAGGGATACAGGTAGGTACGACGGTACTGGTTCCGGCCAGTCTTTCGGATGATTCTGAAGTATCTGTGGCAGGGGAGGTTTCGGAAAAATATGCAACACAGGGAGGAAGGGAATCTGTTCTTCAGAAATTTCTGTCACGCTATGTGATGATGGGCATTAACGATACCATATATATTAACGTTTCCTCTTTCATCGTTACCATTGTCATTGTGTCGATAATTGTATCGGTATTCATTCGGTTCTCTGTGTCCATGAAGGAGGCAAGGGAGCGGGCAAGGCAGCGCAGACGCCGCGCCCGCCGCGCTCATGTGCAGCGAAACGAATATTATGAGAATCATCGATACGACAGGGGATACGATCGAACCGGAGAAGGGTATTATGACAACCGTTATTCCGGAGATCAATATGACGATGAGTATTGAATCATCATGAGAAATCAGAATGTCGTAGGAAAGGAAACAGCACTGCTGACAGGAAAGTCGGCAGTGCTGTTTTTATGGCGGCGCGAAGAGCAGCCATTCATTCAGAATCAGAAGGGGCGGATAAGGTATGATCATTACCGCTTACGAACAGCGGCTGATGCTGAATCAGTAGTTTGAGGAAGGACTGATGGTGGAGCCGTCCACGGTGAATCCGACATCATCCTTCAGAACGCAGACCATGGTCTTACCGGTGTTCAATGTGATCTCATCGCCGTTGTCATCATAATATTTAGTCGGACCGTAATCGCTGTCCTTGGTCCAGGTGACATGGATCATCTTGCCTTCCGTGATGAACATGCCGTCATGGGTGTTGTCATGCATCTGGAACGCGAGATACCCATTGTCATCACGAACCTCGTAATAAGTCCACTGAACCAGAATGTTCTCAAAGGCCAGCTGAGTTCCGGTGGTGCCATCCACCTGAGGCTCACCGTAAATGCTGCGGTAATACAGGTGATCGTCAGAGTTGTACTCGAACACCGGTGTATCTGCAGAGAAAGCATCGGAGAAATCAAGTTTCGTGGCATCTACAGCGGAATCATAGTCTTCCAGCGTGTTTTTGTTGGATGCGGACGTAAACTGATAGTGACTTTGGTCCTTATAGTCGGAGAATACGTCATCGCGATAGGTCAAAGAGAATCCGGCCGTATCGCAGGCAGCCAGAAGCTTCTCGCTGCTGGTATATGCCGTATGCTCGGAAGCACGACCGTCCGGGTTCTCACGGAAGAAAGCATCGTAGCTGTCGCCGAGCTCACCGCCGACACCGTTGATATTCTCCACATCGTCGCGGGTCAGGATATCCTTTACATATACGACGGGTCCGCCGAAGTGGACGATGATAGAATCATATTCCAGAGCGGGATAGACAAAATAATCGCGAATACTGCGGATGTTTCCGATCTTTTCAAGATCCTTCCAGTCCTTCATGATGGCCATCTGACGGCTCATGCCATCTTCCTCGAGAATTTCGTAGAAGATGTCAATTTTATCATAGCCGTATTGAGGCATCGCTTCCTTGTTGATGGGATACATCACAGCGATGGGACGCTGATCATAAAGATCCTCATCAATCCACTCATTGGTGAGCTGGCTGCGGACTTTTCCCTCCGGTGCCTCCTCTTCCTCGACAGGCGTCTCGGCTTCCTCCGCTGCTGCAGTATCTTCGGGGATGGATTCTGAAATGGAATAGCTTTCCGTTTCCTCAGAACCGCATCCGGACAGGAGCAGGGAGGCAGCGGCAGCGCCGGTTAAGAGCAATGCTGTTAATCTTTTCATTTTCACCTCTTTCTGTATATTGCATCGGTCGCGTCGGAGACATCAGGACAACATCTCCTCAAACGGGACAGAACAGATATACCTAACGTAATCTGCGGCCAATAAGCATCACGCATGAATGGATGTACATACGAAGCAGGAAAGGAAATGTTACGGAATTCATTCAACAGATGCAGACCAGCGTTCCGATGAGAATTCCGATGAGGGCACCCACCAGAACCTGAAGAGGAGTATGCCCCACGAATTCCTTAAAGTTCTCCATAGGAGTTCTCGTCTGCAGAACGTTTCCCATATTGAACCATTGGTCGATGATTTCATTCAGTACCTTTGCCTGCTCACCGGTTTCTCTTCGAACTCCCATGGCATCGTACATGACAATGAAGGCAAAAAAGCAGGTCATTGGAAATTCAAAGCCCTGTACGCCGTAAGTAAATGCTGTGGAGACAGACAGTGCGCATACCGTGGCGGAATGTGCGCTCGGCATACCGCCGGCTCCCACAATACGCTCCCAACAGAATTCATGATTGATGATAAAGTACAGGACTGTTTTAGCTGTCTGTGCCACCAGCCAGCTGCAGGCAGCAGCAATAAACAATGGATTGGACAGAATCCCTATCAGGATATCACTCACGCCTTGTACCCCATTTCTGTCATGTAGACATTCAGCGCATCCTTCCAATCGGCATAGACGTGATCCGTTGTCAGGCGGAACATGTAGTTGTCCAGAATGGAGTAATGAGGACGGGGCGCAGACTGAGGATTGACCGCCTGATATTCCTTTGTGCTGACGCTTACGACGTTTGTAGAAAGTCCTGCCAGACGATAAATCTCTCTGGTGAATTCGTCCCAGCTGGTGGATCCCTCGCAGGTTCCGTGGAAGAGACCATAATTGTCCGTAGGAAGAAGGTATGCGATGGCCTTTGCCAGCTCGATGGTACTGGTAGGAGAGCCGAACTGATCGTCAACAACGGTGACGGTATCGTGTGTTTTGGCTGCATTCAGCATGGTGCGGACAAAGTTCTTGCCCTCGCCGTAGAGCCACGCAGTACGAATGATGAAATAATCCTCAGCAAAATCCTTTACAAAATTTTCACCCGCCAGCTTCGTAATGCCGTAGACACTCTTGGGACCGACCGGGTCGAACTCTGTCAAAGGTTTCTCTGAGGTGCCGGGAAATACATAATCCGTAGAAATATGAACAAGCTTTGCCTGATTTTTAGCAGCTGCAATGGCAAGATTCCTGGGGCCAAGAGCATTGATCTTGTAATTAAGATCAAGATGAGTTTCGGCAGCATCTACAGCAGTATAAGCGGCACAATTGATGATTGCGTATGGCTTTACTTCCTCAGCAAAGGTCAGAACATCTGCTACATTGGTAATATCCAGAAGCTTGTCGACCTTGATGAAACCAGGATCAGACACATCGGTATTCACCAGATGATACTCGCCGGATGCACCAAGAAGCTTATTCACGGCAATTCCAAGCTGTCCGTTGCAGCCGGTTACAATGATATTTTTCATAATGAACAATTTCCCCTTTCAAATGGAACAGATATTGAAATTATAGCATTCAATAGGTGGATAGCGCACGTATAAATGAAGTGATATTCCGATGATCAGAAACGGGACACTGCTCATCCGCACGCCGGCACAAGTTCTGGAGAGAATCTGTTCTGCAGCGAAAACGGTGGAACAGAGTGTAACATTGCCGCAAAATCACCGTATTTAATGTTGCATGGGATCGAAGATCTGTTTTTACGAGATAGGCAGGAGCGAAAAGTCATCCTGATCGAAAAGATGAGAGAAAAAAAGGGGAGGATTGGAACGATGAGAAATAAGAATTTTATTTTGGGAGGAATTGCTTTTCTGGAGGTGATGTTCCTTGCGGCGGGCAACTGCGGCAGGACGATGACGGTGGATGCGGCATCTTCCGGCAAGGGTTCGGAGCAGCCTACGGCACAGGAGCAGCTGAACGTAATCGAAAGTCAGAAGGAAGTGTGGGGAAAGCAGGATGAGATGTATTCCTACAGCCTCTCCTACATGGTGGCAGACCTCGATCAGGATGGATATTTAGAGATTATTGCTTCCAGTGTCAGCGGCACAGGACTTTATACAACATCCGAGTTTTATGAGGTAAATCGTGCAGGAAATAAGACAGAATGCTGCAGCTACGATGTTCCGGAAGGAGATTCGGAGGCAGATCTTAGTTTTTCGGACAGTGTTCCGTACTATTATGATTCCTCAAGCAATACGTACTACTATATCTTTACGGATACAGTGAGCGCCAGCGCATCCGAAAATTATGTATCCACCATTGCTGTGTCGATGAAGGACGGGGTGGTAACAACGAAGGCACTTGGAACAAAGGAGACGGTTTTCACCAATTCGGATCCGGTTGTTACATTCTATAAGAGCGATGGAACTGTGATTACCGAGCAGGAGTATGATGCATTGGCAGATGAGGTCTTTTCCGGGATGGAGAAGGGAGAAGCAGAGTTCGGATGGTTCTGCCCATACAATTCTGACATGAATGCAAGGAATGCGGCGGAATTGTCGGATGATAAACTGCTGGAGCAGCTGAGCGTGTCCTGGAATAAATTCTACGTGTCCAGATAAAGGGCAGTAAAGATAAACAGGAAAATAGAAAAATGGAGAGAAAGAGACCGGTCGAAGATCGGTCTCTTTTGTGCGTACATCGAGGTTTTCCGAATGCAAGGAGAAAGCCGCGCAGGCGTAAACAATTGGAATATCTTTGGTGTGTATCTGAAGTCCTTCCGGTATCGTAACAGTTGTGGAAACTGTGGATTGTGGTTGTATGTCCAGAATAACCTACAATCGCGTAAATTCAATGCTGTGAAGATGTACTGAAATTAAAGGAAGCCGCTGAAAAGACTTGTCACGGACGCAGGATTTCTGATACGATTCCGTCATCTCCTGAGGGAAATTACTCAAAAGGAGATGCGGATATTCATCCAGTCAGCGGCCGGTGGTCTGCCGGCGTGTTCGGACATTTTCTGTGCTCGGACAGCATGTTCCACAAAGATTATGAATAGAGGGTTCAGGGGAATCCAATGATGAAATGTAGGAACCTCCTCAAGGCAAGTTTAGGTTCTTTGCAGATTTCTGGATGAATTTCCATAAGTATTGCGGCAGCGTTTCGCAGAACAGGTTCATTTGAATGACAGAGAATTCCTATAATGAGATTCGAAATGTTCGGAAAGGAATCTGTGTTGTTTTCTGGTGTACCGCACAGCCGCAGGGTCTGATATTCCGGAAGGAATCTTTCTTCATTTCTGATACCACAATACTTCCATATTCTCAGCACATCGGCAGCTTTTTGAAGCGGCAGAGAGCCGACAGAGAGCAGCTGCATCTCACTGCTATGTCCTTCCGGATTACAGAACCCGATTATGTCTGCAAACTTGTTCCATGCCGGTGTATGGGAAGACTTCTCATCGATACAGCAGCGGTCCGTATTTAAGTCAGAAAACATCAGAAGCAAGGAGTCAAAATGTATCAGCCGATATCATCTGCAGGGAGCAGCTTCAACAGCAAGAAGGAATTTCAAGGAGGATTGCAGAGAGAATCCTTCGATGTACATCAAAAGGAAGGAAAACGCCCGAGAATTCTGCTGTGTGACAGTGAATGTTCATACGGAGAAAGACTGATGGAATATCTGCAGAATTGTATGCCGTTTCCTCTCGAGATTGAACTCTATACATCGAGAGAAAGCCTTCTGGAAAAGAGTGAACCGGAAAATGTGTCGCTTATGATTGTTTCTGAGCGGGAGTATTGCAAGGGAGCAATGAACATCTGCGGCAAATGTGAACTGCTGGTATTGAATGAGAGCGAGAATTACCTGAAGGATGTAAATAATGTCAGCAAATATCAATCCATAGATTCAATTATTGAGGTAATTCGTGAGCTGGTCTTCAAGGATGAGGAAACGGTTCCGGGAATGATACGGCATGGACATCCGATGCACCTCGTCGGATTCTACAGTCCGATTTCGCGTTGTCTCCAGACAACAGCTGCCCTTACGTTCGGTGAATTCCTGGCACGACAGCATAAAACGCTGTACATGAATTATGAAGCATATTCCGGAATGGAGCAGCTTTTGGGGCAGCGGTTTCGCAGCTCTGCAGCAGATCTTCTGTATTACAACGAATGTGCAAGGGATAAGCTCGCGGCCCAGCTGGGATTAGCAACCTTTCGACTGGGAAAATTGGATTATATTCCGCCGATGAAATCCTTTGCGGAGCTCCAGGCAGCGGAGGCCGAGAAGTGGCTGTCATTGTTTCATTCGATGGAACATCTGACAGAGTATGAATTCATTGTTCTGGATCTTTCAGAGGCAGTGAATGGTTTGTTTGATATTTTGCGTGCATGCGAGCGGATTATCACCATTACCCGCGAAGATTTAATTTCAACGGCGAAGATTCGTGCATATGAGCAGCTGCTGCAGGAAACAGGATATGCGGATCTTGCGGCGAAAACCAGATGGTGGCAATTCAAAATGTTCAAAGAGCTTCCTGCAGCAATGGACAATCTGACGCATGGAGAAATGGCGGATTGCGTGCGCAAATGGATGGAAAAAGATGGATATTATGCAGATGAATCAGAGGGAGTATCCGAAAATTGAGAGGAGCAGAAGGCGAGAAGAGTATCTGGCAGAATGCAGGGAGAAAATTCGTGACAACGTGTTGGAACAGATCGATTTTGCAAGAGAGGTCAGTGATGAGAGGGTACTGAAACTGATTGATGAAGAGATCATCCGCATGGCTGCGGAGCAATCACTTTTCCTCATTGAAATGACACAGCTGAGGCAGGAGGTTTTCCACTCTCTGAGGAAACTGGATGTGCTGCAGGATCTGATTGAGGATTCCTCAATTACAGAGATTATGATCAATGGAGCAGAGCATATTTTTATCGAACGATCCGGAAGCATGCAGCAGGTACCGCTTCATTTTTCATCGGAAGAGAAGCTTCTGGATGTTGTGACAAAGGTGGTTTCAGGATGCAATCGTGTCGTTAATGAGGCATCCCCTATTGCAGATGCAAGACTTCCAAACGGAGACCGCGTCAATGTCGTTCTGGCTCCGGCTGCACTGAACGGACCGATTCTGACAATACGGAGATTTCCGGAGCATCCGATTGAAATGAAGGATCTGATCGCATTCGGCTCAATTCCGGAAAATCTGGCAGATTATCTTGGGCGGCTGGTACGGGCGGGATACAACATTTTCATAAGCGGCGGCACTGGTTCCGGCAAAACCACATTTCTGAATGCACTTTCTGCATATATTCCCCAACAGGAAAGAGTTATCACAATTGAAGACAACGCTGAACTTCAGATTCGTCATATCCCGAATCTGGTTCGTCTGGAAGCCCGAAATGCAAATGTGGACGGCTGCATTCCGATCAGCATCCGGGATTTGATTCGAACATCGCTCCGCATGCGTCCGGATCGGATCGTGGTGGGAGAGGTTCGCGGGCAGGAGGCGCTGGACATGATCCAGGCGATGAATACCGGCCATGACGGTTCTATGTCAACCGGGCATTCCAACAGCGCAAGAGACATGATGTCAAGATTGGAGATTATGGTTCTGCAGGGAGCAGACCTCCCTATTACGGCAATCCGTGCGCAGATAGCATCCGCTATTGATCTGGTTGTACATCTGGGCAGGCTGCGTGACAGGAGCAGAAAGGTGCTGGAGATTGCTGAGATTACCGGAATGCAGGATGGAGAGATACAGATGCAGACCTTGTTCGCTTTCGAGGAAAAGGGGGAGAGGAATGGACGGGTGGAGGGAGAATGGATCGCGCAAAACCCAATTAAGAGCACGGATAAGCTGGCTCTTGCAGGAATTCGACTTTCGGACGAATAGGAAATCATTTTTATTTTTATTGGAAGGAATTGCAGTTCTGGTCATTATTGCAGAGATCTTTTATTCCTCTCTGGCAGCAGTGTTGTTCCTGCTCCCGCTGATGATTCCTATCTATCTTCGCCGGAAGAGAATACAGGAAGAGAAAAAGAGGGGCGAGCTGGTGCTGGAATTCAAGGAATGCATGAATAGTGTACTGACAGCTTTAAAGGCAGGGTATTCCTGTGAAAATGCGTTTCGGGAGGCTGAAAAGGAAATGAATTTCCTTTATGGGGGACAAAGCGAAATCTGCAGGGAACTGCTGTTGATTCGGGGAGGATTGGACAGCAATGTGACGTTGGAAAGCCTTCTGAATGATTTTGCGGCGCGAAGCGATTCAGAGGAGATTCGTGATTTTGCAGAGGTCTTCATGATTGCAAGGAGAAGCGGCGGCAATATGTCAGAGATCCTGATAAGAACCACAACACAGATTCAGGACAGGATAGATGTGGAACGGGAGATCAGTATTCTTGTCAGCAGCAAGAAACTGGAGCAGATCATTATGGATGTGGTTCCTTTTGGAATCATTGCCTATATCGGAATAAGCTCAAGGGGATTTTTTGATGTCCTGTATCACAATCCGGTGGGGATACTGGTGATGACAAGCTGTCTTTTCATATACGCAGCTGCCTTTTGGATGTCGGAACAGATCATTACCATTCGGGTATAGGAGTAAAAGCTCGCATGCCGGAGTTTTCTGGGGGAGAAAGATATGATCTGGCTTGGAATCTATATTGTGATCGCATGGATGCTGACCGTATTCGCAGTGGTGTCACGAAAGGAAAAGCTCCTGACGGAAAAAAAAATAACCGGAGTGGAGAAGATATTTCGAAAGATGGCGGTGTATCTATATCGAAAAGGAAGGCAAAGCAGGTTCGGAAGAAAAGAGAAAAAGGGGATGAGCTCTCTTCTTACAGAAAAAATGCGGGGAGATATTACGATCTTGAATCCGTCTGCAAAGCCGGAGCGCGAGCTGGCAAAACATCGCATTCAGCAGATTCAGACAGTGATGACGTTTTTAGCAGCGGCGGATGTGCTTGCAATTGCACTGTGGATATCTGATCGAGAGCAGCGCAGCATCCAGTTGAACGGAGCCATCGAAAGACCGGGATATGAAGAGTCCTCGATAACTGTGACAGCAAAGGCAGAGGGACAGACGGCAGAGGGCAAAGTTGACTACGGGGAGTATGACATCGTAGTTGGCAGCAGGAAATATACAAAGAAAGAGGCGGATAAACTGGCCGGGAAGGCGTGGACAGAACTGGAACATGAAATTTTGGGTGAAAATCAGAGTCTTAGCTATGTGACGCAGAATCTGAATCTGGTAAAAGAACTGGACAGCTATCCTTTTCGTATTTCATGGGAGAGCAGCAGCTATGAGATCGTAGATACGGACGGAACGGTATTCTCTGATCAGTTAAAAGAAGGAGAACATCAGAGTGTGTGCCTGACGGCGACGCTTGCCTATGAGGAAAATAGCTGGAGCAAAGTGTATGAACTGCTGATCTTTCCAAGAAAATTAAGTGAAGAGGAAAGATACCGAGGAGCAATAACGGACGAGCTGGAGCAGCAGGATGAGGACAGCAAGGAACAAAGTGAATATTTTCTCCCGGCTGTGATCGGAAGCGTACCGGTACAGTGGACAGAAGTTCGAGAGGAGTCAAGCCCCTGGATTTTTATTCTGATTTTGGGAGCAGGGGCGGTATCAGCTTATGGAATGGATCAGGAACTGCACAAAAAGGTTCGGAAAAGGGATCGGGAGCTGGCACTGGATTATCCTCTGATCATCAGCAAAATGACGCTCTATCTGGGGGCGGGAATGAGCATTCGCAATATTTTCTATCGATTGGGAGAAGATTATCAGACGAAGTGCAGAAAAGGAGGCAGGAAACGCTATGTATATGAGGAAATCATTCTGGTGTGTCGGGAACTGGACAGCGGCATGCCGGAGACATCCGCCTATGCTGAGTTCGGAAGGAGGTGTCATTCAAGGCAATATGCAAAACTCAGTGCTTTGTTAGCCTCAAGTCAAACCAAGGGGAACAGCGGCCTTTTGAAGGCATTGCAGGAAGAGGCAGATCAGGCCCTTGAAGAGAGAAAGGGGATTGCCAGGCAGATGGGAGAGGAAGCGGGAACAAAGCTGCTCCTGCCCATGCTGATGATGTTGGGAATTACGCTGGTGATTATTATGATTCCGGCATATTTAAGCTTTTCACTTTAGTAATCAGCAGGTTATTCGTGAATGACTGCAGAAAGGAGCACTTATGTACCCGATGTTTATTTATTCGATAGGATGGAAGATGAGAGAGATCAGGAACAGACTGCGCCAGAAACATAAGAAATCTACATTTCTTGCGGATGAATCCGGAATGGGAACAGTTGAGATTATTTTGATTATTGTTGTATTGATCGGATTGGTGATCATTTTCAAGAAACAGCTCACATCATTGGTGAATACCATTTTCGAGGCAATTACGAGCAAGAGCAATGATGTTCTGGGGTAGAAAAGCTTTTGCCGGCACTTCGGGAATGAGTCCGGCAAAAGTTTTTCGGGACACGGAGAGAATGCAGCCGTGAATGTCTATTCTGACATTGGAAAATCTGTGTGAGGTAAAAGGGTGCAAGAGGGCAGGGAAAAACGACTTTTCGGGAATGGTTCAGAACATACCGTGATTGTGATGAAACATTCTTCTGTACAGACGCAGAGATCCAAAGATGCAAAGAAAGCAGAAGGATACCTGACGGTTTTCCTTGCACTTGCGCTCCCGATCATACTGTCACTTATTTTTACACTTCTGGATGGAGCCAGACGAAATGCAGTGAGAATGCAGACAGAGTTTGCAGCAGACATTGCTGTAAATTCTGCATTGTCAGAATTTAGTCAGGAATTATTCCTGCAATATGATCTGCTGATGATTGATACAGCTTATGGGGATGGAAAGGGAGAACTGAGCCGTACAGAAGAACATGTGCGGCAGTATATGGATAAGAACTTATCTTCGGGGGGAATACAGACCTACGCAGGTGCAGACTTTACGAGAACATCCATTCGTGAGCTGACATTGACGGATACGCGATTTGCGTTGGATGACGGCTGCGGCGTATTGAGAGAACAGGTGAATGCCTATCTGTCGGCAGAACCCATAGAAGGAGCGCTGTCCAGAATCCTGAAGAATGTGAACAGTTACAACGGTCTGGGGCTTGATTTGACAGAATGGTCAAGAAAAAAAGCAGAGAATGAGGAATCGCTTCGTTCCGCTATGGAGGAGGCTCGAAAGCGAAGAGAACAGGCACGCTCCTCCGGGGAAGAAGCAATTACAGATGAGGGAGCGGCCGAGGCAGAAGCATATGCAGCGGAAAACGGCATAGATCTGGAGCATGCAATGAATCCGTGGAAGGAAATCAACAATATGCGAAGTACGCCGATTCTTTCTCTGGTATTGAATGATGTCTCTGTCAGCAGTCGATCGGCAAACACAACAGAATTGCTCTCACACCGAAGCTGGAATCAAGGTTCAGGATCAGAGCCGCAGAACAGTCACCACTACAGTCAGGCCGACGCATTGTATATGAATCAGTACATCAGCGAAAAATGCGGCAATTATCGAAATCTGCTGGAAAAGGGACAGCTTGGCTATCAGATGGAATATCTTTTGTTTGGGCAGTCTTCCGATCGGTCTAATCTGGAGAAAATGGCAGAAACCTTATTGCTGATTCGATTGGCTGCAAATACGGCATATATTTTGTCAAATTCCGAAAAGAGATCGGAAGCAGGCGTGTGGGGAAATGTACTGTCATTGTTGTGTCTTATGCCGGAACTGGGAGAGTTGTTCACGATGGCGATTCTTCTTGCATGGAGCTATGTAGAATCTGTAAATGATGTAAAAATTCTGTTCTCCGGCGGAAAAGTTCCACTGATGAAGAGCGGCTCAGATTGGAATACGCGGCTTTTGTCGATTTTCTGTCCATCTTTGAGCGGAGGAAATGACAGCAATGGGCTGGACTACGAAGAATATCTGAGGATTCTGCTGATGTTGGAAAACGGAAATACCAGAGATTATCGGCTGATGGATATTATGGAAATGGATGTAAGAAAGGCAGAGGGAGGAAGCTCTTTCCGGATGGATTGCTGTCTGGATACCTTTACGATGCAGGCCGTTGTGAGCAGCAGCTTTGGTTATTCTTACAGCATCCGTCGGGAAGGAACATATGAATAGGGCAGATACAAAGGAATATTGCATATGGAAAAGGTAGAAAACAAGGATCGAAAACCATGCTCTCGCCGAGCACTTATGCCAACCATCTATGATTTATGGCGTTTCTGTCACGGCTATGGAATGTTATTTCGAAGACGAAAAGTGCAGAAACGACCCGACAAACACAGAGAGCCTCTCCGGAACGCAGGCACGGGGAGAGCATCGTTTTCGTCCCTTGCACTTTCTGCCAGCATGACGGTTGAGGCTTCTCTTGTACTGCCGCTTTTTATCTTCTTCCTGGCGGAGATTCTTTCTATTTTCGATATGCTGAGACTGCAGAGCAGCATGCTTGCAGCACTTCACGAAACAGGAACTAAAATCTCTGAATATGCCTTTTATACAAGGTATGGATTGAATGAATGGAAGGAAAGCGAGAATGAATCAGAAGATGCGGTGAGTGGTTCGGCGGTGTCTCTTATCGTGTCTGAGACCTATGTACGAAGTTCGGTTGCGTCATATCTTGGAAAAAGCCGGCTCTCTTCGACATGTTTAGAGGGGGGCGCAGGCGGAATTTCTTATCTGCAGTCATCTGTCCTTAAGGAGAATGATCTGGTTGACATTGCAGCTAATTACCGCATAAAGCCTTTTCTTCCCATGTTCGGACTTCGTTCATTTCCTGTACAGACCAGATATTACGGGCATGCATGGGTGGGATATACAAGAACAGGAGAGGAGACAGATGCCAATGAGAGCGGGAATACGGACGAGATCACTGTTTATGTGACAAGGACGGGAACGGTATATCACAAAGATCGGAACTGTACTTATCTGAAACCGTCAATCCGAACCATTCCGGTCAGTGATCTGAACACAATCCGCAGTCAGGACGGGTCCAAATATTATCCATGTGAACGGTGCAAACCGGAAGGGTGCAGCATGGTAGTGATCGCAAAAGATGGAAATCGGTACCATTCCTCCTCCGGGTGTACGGCAATTCAAAGGGATGTTTCTGAATTGCCGCTTTCGGAAGCACAGTCCACGAGACGAGCTTGTTCAAAATGCGGGGGAGCATGAGATCAAATTGCTGTGTCATGCGGCGGATATTGCGGTTTTCAAAACAGAAGCTGCGGAATCGGACAGCAGGAGGATATGCAGCAAAATAGGATGGAGTATGTCAGCAAGGAGTGTTGTACAGAAAATGCCGGAAATGATAGTGCTCGTGTTCCTCATCTGGTGCAGCGTGAGGGATGTGAGATACCAGGTAATATCGGTCAGGATGCTGTTTGCAGGGATATCGGTATCCATGGGATATCTGATTGTAAAACTTATCCGGGGGGAGCTTGAATTGGGGCAGGCAGGAATCTGTCTGATGCCGGGAATTCTGTTGATCGTGATCTCTATTCTGGCGAAAGGTGCCGTCGGAATGGGAGACGGGGCAGTCTGGCTCGTGATCGGAGGTGCATTAAGCCCATGGGATGGAGTATCTGCACTGCTGCTTGGAATGTTGTTTATTGCGGTGTGGAGCGGGGGACTGATGTTGACAGGAAGGGCAGGACGCAGGACGAGACTTCCCTTTTTGCCGTTTTCACTTGCGGGGTATGTTCTGTGGATATTAATAAAACCTTTTTGGTAGAAAAAAGAAAGAAAAGGGGAACGTGGAAAGGACGAAGAAAAAGATGGCAGATGGACGCCTATATGACGGTAGAAGCATCGTTCATAATGCCGATGGTTCTGTGCATATTTGTAGTTGTGATCTATACATCATTTTATTTATATGATCGCTGCGTTTTTCAACAGGATGCTTATATTCTGTGTCTTCGGGAGAGCATTCGCAGACAGGAAGGTGCCCCTGCAGTGGATTCAGAACGGCTCAAGAGCAGTGCGAAAAGTCAGTTCGGGAACAAATACTTTGCAGTAAGAAGTCTGGAAATATCAACCTCGGGAGAGGGAAAGAACTGCGTGTTTGAAGGGAAGGCACTGGTATTGCCTACCTCGTTCGGAAGTGATTCTCTGATGCCGAAGAAAATATGGTCGGTTCAATTCCGGGCCAGGAAGCGCAAGTCAGATCCGCCCTGGAGCATCCGCAGCCTGCGCAGAAAATCACACGTACTCAAAAGCGGCGCGGAATATCTGCAGGAACAGGAAAATTAACGGCAGATTACAGCAGCACGTTCTCGTACAGACAGGAGGTCCAAGATGCAGGAAGATCGTTATTATTCTGATGCAATGGCAAGTTACATCATATTGAAATGCCCGGAAAAAGCCAGAAAAGATTATCAGTACAGAATGCTGGCAGCCAATAAAATCAATGGCTTGCTCCCGTGCAGATACCGTGCAATTGATGGGGAAGAGTTTCTTTATTACAACATTACATCAAGAAAGAGTATTGCCAGACTCTTTGATCATAAACCAATGGACGGAGAACAGCTGCACAGGCTGTTGTTTTCAGCTGCAGAAATGGTGCAGACATTATCGGTATACCTTTTGGATCCGGACAAACTGCTGATGAGTCCGGAACATATTTTTTATGATTATGAGCAGGAAAACTATTGTTTTATCTATTATCCGGAGGAACAGAGTCGGCAGGATTGCGTGAAGTTATTTGAATATCTGTCGGAACACCTGGAATCGGATGACGAGGAGGATAGGATCGTTGTTTATCGTCTCTGTGAACTGGCAGAAAATGACAGCTTTCTGTTGAAGCCGGAATTGCTGAACCATGAATATGAACAGGCGGGCGGAATACAGAATCGAGAAAAAAAGATAGAAATGCCTCAGGAGCATGATTCAGGATATTCTCGTTCCGCATTGAATGAGAGATTGGGGAGATGGGAAAGCACACGGAATAACGGAGGTGAGCCGGATGAATTGGATGATTTTCTTGAAAACAGGGAAGATTCAAACGGAGGAAAAAGAGCAGCGCGAAAAAAATCAGCACAAGAGAAAGAAAAGCTGCTGATTAAGGAAAATGAAAGCAGAGGGAAGAAATCTCCGATGATTCTATTGATCCTGTCTATTTTGCTGGCTGCGGCAGGAATCGGACTGTACATAATGGGAATCTTTTATCCGATGACAGAGGAGCAGCTGTTTGCTGTGCACGCAGGAATGCTGCTCAGCCTGGTGTCGGCAATCGGAGCAGCTTTGTTCGGAATGTTCAGTGCCTGGAAGAAAAATAAACAGGATTTAAGAAAAGAAGAAAAGGAGCAGATTGAGGAAAGACGCAATTCCATGGTGGAGACGATAGAAACATAGATTCCGCCGGATGGGGAAGAATTCTGTTGTGGAATAACGGAAACCTTGTGCTATGATGATCCGTAAGAGCAGGGTTCACGATATGGATATGAGGGTCCTGCAGAACGGAGCAAAAATATGAAAGATAACAACTGTATTTTCTGCAAAATAGCAAACGGAGAAATTCCTTCAAGAAGCATCTATGAGGATGAATCATTTCGGGTCATTCTGGATAATGGCCCTGCTACGAAAGGTCATGCACTGGTTCTCCCGAAGGAGCATTATGCGGATCTTTTTGAGATGCCGGAGGAATTGGCTTCAAATGCCATGAAGGTCGCAAAAAAAGTGGCGGCGATTCAGAAGGAACGGCTTCGAGCAGATGGTCTCAATCTGGTGCAGAATAACGGAGCGGCAGCAGGACAGACGGTATCGCATTTTCATATTCATCTGATTCCGAGATATGAAGATGACGGACAGACAATCGGATGGAAGCCTGGGAAGCCGAGCGCAGAGGAACTGGATCATACATTACAGCAGCTGCAGTAACAGATGCGATCAAATCAGTAGTCAGGAAGGAAGTTATGTCAGATATTCGACAGGTAGACGTGGCAGAAATTACAGAAGCAATAAAGGAAATGTGTATTTCTGCAAATTATGGACTTTCAGAAGATATGCGTGAACAGCTGCAGCGGGCACGTGCGGAGGAAACCTCTGATCTTGGGGTTCAGATTCTTCAGCAGTTGGAGAAAAATCTTATCATTGCGAAGGAAGATCAGATTCCAATTTGTCAGGATACAGGGATGGCAATTGTGTTTATAGATCTTGGGCAGGATGTGCATCTGCAGGGCGGAGATTTGACGGAAGCTGTCAATGAAGGAGTCCGTAGGGGATATCTGGAAGGATATCTGAGAAAGTCTGTGGTTGCTGATCCGCTGCTGCGGGAAAATACAAAGGACAATACACCGGCAATTCTGCACACCAGAATTGTACCTGGAAGAGAGATCTGCATTACAGTGGCACCAAAGGGGTTTGGAAGTGAGAATATGAGCCGCGTGTTCATGCTGAAACCTGCTGACGGAGAGGAAGGAGTCATACAGGCTGTTGTGCAGGCAGTAAAGGATGCCGGACCCAATGCCTGTCCCCCCATGGTAGTAGGTGTTGGAATCGGGGGTGATTTTGAAGAATGCGCCCTAATGGCGAAAAGGGCATTGACGCTGAATACGAAGGAACATTCTATGTCAGAGCACATCCGGGTTCTAGAGGAGCGAATTCTCGAAAAGATCAACCAGTTGGGGCTGGGACCTGCAGGTCTGGGTGGATCGCAGACTGCGCTGAGCGTTCGCATACTGACATATCCGACGCATATTGCGGGACTTCCGGTCGGAGTAAACATTTGCTGCCATGTCAATCGGCACGAAACCAGAGTTTTATAGGGAAGGCATAGCGATGGAGAGACATTTGACAGTACCGTTTGGAAAAGAACAGGCGGCTGGATTAAGAGCAGGGGATATGGTATATCTGACCGGAACTGTATATACAGCAAGAGATGCAGCACATAAGCGGATGAATGAGTGCCTGGAAAAGGGAGAAGAACTTCCTTTTCATGTAGAAGGTAATGTTATTTATTACATGGGACCGTCACCGGCCAGAGAGGGGAGACCCATCGGATCTGCAGGCCCGACAACCTCCAGCCGTATGGACAGATATACACCCAGACTTCTGGATCTTGGAATGACGGGGATGATCGGAAAAGGAAAACGATCGGTACAGGTGGAAGAAGCTATTGTGAGGAATGGGGCAGTATATCTTGCTGCGATCGGCGGAGCAGGGGCAATGCTGTCTAAATGTATTATCACATCCGAAGTAGTGGCATATGAAGATTTGGGGACGGAGGCAATCCGTAAGCTGACTGTGAGAGAATTTCCTGCAATTGTAGTGATTGATTCTACAGGGAAGAACCTGTACACTGAGGTTCAGAAAAACTGCAATGCCTAGAAGAGACCTTATGAATTACCTAAATCAAGTCTGAAGAGCGGCGGCTGGCAGGAATGATTCCATTTATCCTGCCGGCCATTTATACACTGCTTCTGGTAAGAGAAAGCCGTGAGAACACTATATATTGCGATTGACTTTTGAACGATGAATGGGTATAATGTAGAACATTCTCTTGAAGGAAAGTACCATTAAGAGAAAAAACTTATATGAAGTTTACAAAGTCAGGCTTTGGAGAAATACTCAAGAGGCTGAAGAGGCGCCCCTGCTAAGGGTGTAGGTCGGTTAACACCGGCGCGCGGGTTCAAATCCCGCTTTCTCCGCTTTGCAAGTTATCTCAGAAAAATGAATTTTCACTTTTTTGAAAAAAAGCTTGCAAGATAGAAAGAATGGTGATAGCATAGCATTCGCTGTTCGAGAGAACACAGATTAAAGTCATCAACAAGTTTGAATTCAAAAAAGAATTTAAAAAAGTTGTTGACAAACAAAAAGATCTGAGTTATCCTATCAGAGTTGCTCCTC